>NZ_JBILJQ010000037.1:0-48729 GCF_044377145.1 Aquimonas sp. | reverse complement strand
CGAGCGCACATGCGCCCGCCATCGCCGCACCTCCGAACACGCCATCGACCGCTCCTCCGTTGGGGAAACCGGAGACGGTCGGGAGAATCAGGTCAGGAAGGTAGGTGAGGTGGGCGGACGCTTACGGTCCACAGATTGCGATTGGCCGGGAAGTGGGTGCAGGAATCGCCTCCCGGGGCATTGAAGCTGCAGTCGAGCACCTGACTGTCGATCACATAGGTTTCTCCACGGCAGTCGTTCCACGTGAGAAACGGTAGGGCAGGGCAGCCGCCGTTGGGATACCCGCCGTGAAAGCAATAGCCCGGATAGACCCAGATCTGGTCACCGCTGCGGCGTGCGGATTTGAACGGCATGGTGTTCAAAGCTGAGCCATGGACGCGATAGCGCACCGCCGATGGCGTGCCGTTGACGAACAATATGCTGGTGACTTCCCAGTCGTCGCCATGGGCGCCGGCTCCGGCGAAGCCGCGCTGGCGGCCGTAAAAGACGTGGTAGTTGATCCAAACGCTATGACTGCCGCCGCCGTTCTCGGCGCGGCGGAACGAGTAGCTGACATACACCGGCACTCTTGCCGGCATCTGGCTCAAGCAGACCTCACGGTTCGCCTCGGACCAGGTCAGCGGAGTGCAGTAGCGGGTGAAGGTCTGCGAGAAGCGGTAGATCGGACGGTAGCGTTCGGCCAACTCTCGCAGTGGCGTCGCGTCCGCCTTGGCGTGAACCGCCTCGGCAGAGAGCGTTTCGTAAGCCGCATGAACGGCTTCATCGTCGTAACTGCCGTCCAGGTAGTGAGCGAAGCCTGGTCGAGTCTGCAGCAGCTTCTCCACAGCTTCGGCATGCGTCTGCAGAAATGCCGGCAGCGTGCTGAACGACTCCCTGTCAGTTTGCTCCGCGGTTCGGGCGTGGCTCACCGCCATACTGCAGGCGGCTATCAGAATGCACAGGCCGAGGCCTGTCTTGCATGGCGCGCTGCTCATCGTCATAAGCCTCTGTCGGAAGGTGACTTCGATCGCACTGCCGTTTGATTGCGGCAGGGCCCTGGTGGATCTGCCAGTGGCCTTGAGATGACGCCCTACGCACCGCCGACCCGACACCCTGGGCCATGAACTTTTTTGGACAGATCAATGGCGCGAACGTGAGCCTGCGTTCGGCTGACCAGCACGTGCAGGCCTGGTGCACAGTGCGATCGGCGCAAGGGCGTCACCGACGCCTTGGCCTGGCTTGCCAAGCCTATGGGGGACTCTTCGCCCGAACAGATTCCCGGAAGGTCTCAGCTCAGCCGCCGCAGCAGCCAGAGCGGTACGCCGAGGTAATGCAACGCCCGCGCGGTCCATTCGAGGGCTGAACGAAAGCGCAGCGCAGTGAAACAGCTGCGCCCTGCCTGTGCGTGTGCGCCAAAGGGGCGTTCGAGCCGATCGACGCGCTGCCGCCGGGTGCCGTGATGCAGCACGCCCTGCGCCAGCCTGAGCTTTGAATGCGGCCCGAGCGCCGAGCTCGGGCCCGCGCCGGCGGCCTCGCCCGAGGCGGGCGCGGTCGTCGGCCGCTCTATTCGAGATCCCGCATCACCGCCGCCGGAGAGTCCGTCAACAGCGGCCGCGCCGACAGATGACAGGCCAGCACCGCCAGCAGGCTGAGCGCGCCGAACGCGATCGCGAGATCCTGCAGGCCGAGGTTGACTTCAGGCAACCCGAGAGAGGGGCCCATCGCAGGCAAGACCAGTACGAGTGCAGCGATGCCCAGCACGCTGCCGAGGGCGATCGCGGTCAGGTTGCCTCTGATCAGCATCAGAACGATATGGTGGGCGCGCGCTCCGAACGCGAGCCGCGCGCCGATCTCGCTGCGAATCACCCGGGTGGTGTAGCGGACCATGCCGTAGAGACCCAGGCCCGCCACCAGCACCACCAGCAGCGAGATCATCGCCGAGGACACTGCGACGAGACGACGCGGCAGCAGCAGGTCGGATCCCTGTCGATCCAGATCGTCGTACAGGAATACCCCGAAGCCGGGATTGGCCACTGCCACGAATTCCACCAACTGCTGGCGGCTCATGGCCTGCCCCGGTCGGAATCGGAGGATGAAGTTCTGGCCGGCTTCCGAGGCCGGCAGGTAGATCCGCGGCGTGGCGGTTGTCGCACCCGGGTAGGCAAGGTCATCGACGATGCCGACCACCGTGTGCGCAGTTCCACCGCGCGACAGCTGAGTTCCGAGCGCTCCGCCGTCGCGCTCCAGCGTCAAGGCGAACACCGAGTTGACGAGGGCGACCGGATCGCTCTGCTGTACCTCGGCGGCGCTGAAGTCGCGCCCCGACACCAGTCGATGCCCGGTCATCCCGAGGTACTCCTGATCGATGCGCTTGAGCTCCACCGGATGCTGCGCACCCGACCGGCCCGCTACGACCGCCGACTTGATGAAGTCCTGCAGGGACGAGTGCGACTGGCTGACCCGTTCAACCGCCGGCAGCTCCGCCAAACGGCGCCTGATGTCGCCGAGCTGCTGTTCCAGCGGCTGCTCGCGGGCCAGTGCAGCCGATGTCTGATAGAGAAACAGACTCGCGCTGCGTCCGAGCTCGATGCCCTGCGCGTTGAGTGTCCCGTAGGCCTCGCGGAACAGGCCGAAACTGACCGCGATCAGCAGCCCCGCCGCCCCGATCTGACTGGCCATGAGTGCCATCCGCAATCGCCGCGAGACTTTGGCGGTGGTGCCCTGCCGGCCGTTGTGTAGGCTGGCGTTCGCCGTCGACCTCAGGCTCGCCCCTACCGCGATCCCGGCCAGCAGCAGTGCAAGTGCAAGCGAGGCAGCGAGCGTGAGGGCCGCCGTCGGCCAGCCGATCGACAGCTCGGCAAGCCGAGGCAACAGCGACGCCAGAAGATGCCGCACAAGCGCACATCCCGCGCTCGCCACCAGCACCGCCATCACCCCCACCGGCAGCATCAGCACGCCCATGTCGGCCAGCACCTGGCCAAACACATGCCGGTGGCTTGCGCCCAGAGCGCGCTGAATCGAGAACTCCCGAGTGCGTTCGGCCACCCGCGCCAGCAGCAGGTGAATGATGTTCACCAGGGTAATGACAAACAGCCCCAGCGTGCCTGCCAACAGCAGCGGTGCCACCTCGGCCGCATTGCCCGCGATTACCTGCTGTGCGGGCGTCAGCTCAACCCGCGTGGACCAGCCCTGACGGTCGCCCGCAGATGCGCCGACTTCTTCAGCCCAGCGCGTGCTCAACAGCTGGGAGAGGCGCTCGCCCACCTGCCGAGCGTCCGTGTCCGGCGGCAAACGACCGGCCAGCGTCAACCTGTCGGTGTTTGACGCCCAACCCCAATGCCGAGGCGACGGGTTGAAGGCCCAGGGCAACCACACCGCCGTGCGCTTGCCGGGGCCGTAGAACTCGGGCTCGACAAACTCGCGCGCGGTGACGCCGACCACCTCGAAGTCCACCCCTGCGGCGGTGCGGATGCGCAGGCCCAGCACGTCGCGGCGCAGGTCGAACAGATCGCGCCAGGCGGTGTGGCTGATCACGGCGAGCGGCCGCTGTTCGCCGCTGTCCTCGCCCGCGCCGGGAAACCGGCCCAGCGCCATGGTTGGTGCGAACAGCTCCGCATAGCCATCGCTGATGTAGCCGACTGTGACCAGCGGCTGGGCCGGATGCGAGGTCACAAGGTCGCGCGCCTGATCGATCATCACCGACGCGCTCAGGACGCCCTGCGACTCGCGATGAAGCAGCTCAATGGCAGGGTAGGAGAGATCGCGCGACCGCGGGTGGGCGATGTGATCGAGGATCAGCTGCTCGATGACCACCAGGCGCGCCTGCTCGGGATACGGCAAGGGCTGCGACGTGACCAGATGCGTGAACTGAATGGCGCAGACGACCACGCCGAGGGTCAATCCGAGCGCCGCTACGACCAGCGCGAACAGGCCCTTGTTCCGGGCATGACGGATCCAGGCGTGGCGGAGGCTTGAGATCAAGATCATGACGCGCTGACCTCGCGGCTGACTGAGGGAGAAGCGGAGCGAACCGGGCGATCCGGCCTCAACTCCGCGCGGGCGGTCCGATCAGTGCGCCGCCGCGCTGCCACGCAGTTTGCCAATCCCCATCCAGATCGCCACCAGCACTGCGCCCGCCGCAATGCCGACGCCGGCGTTGATGCCGAGCTCGGCCGGAAGCGCCCAGCCGCCGAGGCGGGGCAGGGTGTCCTGCACCCAGTGGTGCAGGGCGGGAATGCCGTGGACCAGGATGCCGCCGCCGACCAGGAACATCGCGGCGGTGCCGGCGACCGACAGGAACTTCATCAGCCAGGGTGCGGCGTAGAGGATGCCGCGGCCGATCGCCTGCTTGGCGGCTGAGGCGCGCTGTGACAGGTACAGGCCTAGGTCGTCGAGTTTGACGATGCCGGCAACCAGGCCATACACGCCGATCGTCATCACGATCGAGATGCCAACCAGGGTGCCGATCTGGCGGGTGAAATCCGCGGTGGCGACGGTGCCCAGCGAGATCACGATGATCTCGGCGGACAGCACGAAGTCGGTGCGGATCGCGCCCTTGATCTTGTCGCGCTCCAGCGCCACCAGATCGACTTCGGGATTGGCCACGGCCTCCAGCAAGGCCTTCTGGTCGGCCTCGATCTCGCGCTTGTGCAGCCATTTGTGGACGAGCTTCTCGACGCCCTCGAAACACAGGAAGGCGCCGCCGATCATCAGCAGAGGCACGATCGCCCAGGGCAGCAAGGCGCTGATGGCGAGCGCCGCCGGCACCAGGATGGCTTTGTTCACGGCCGAACCTTTCGCCACTGCCCACACCACTGGCAGCTCGCGCTCGGCGCGCACGCCGGACACCTGCTGCGCATTCAGCGCCAGATCGTCGCCGAGCACGCCAGCGGTTTTCTTGGTGGCGAGTTTGGTCAGCACGGCGATGTCGTCCAGCAGGCTGGCGATGTCGTCGATCAGGGCGAACAGGCTGGATCCGGCCATGGCTATCACGTCGATGGGGAAGGCGCGGAGTTTAAGGCGCCGCCCGGCCCGCTGTGTGGCCGCACGCTGTCGATGGCAAAAACGCTGACTCCTTTGCGTGCCCTCTGCTGCCGGCACTTCAGCCCGGGCGAGCTCAGGAGAGCGCAGATGCGACAGTCAGGCAGGGTCGGTTCAACTCGGGCACAACAGCGCAGCCGCGCGACGGGCGGCCCCGCGCGATCGATGCCGCCGCGGCTGTCCCAGTTCAGGCGCGCAACAGGCACGCTGCTGTTGGCCATGTGGCTGCTGAGCGCCTGCGGCATGGCGCTGGCGCAGGGTGGAGCGCGCATTGAGCCGTTGCCCGATCAGTTCACCGGATTGAACGACGCCCAGGGCGGCGGCCTCGGTGAGTCGGCGAGCTTTGACGGCCGCCAGTTCTTCACTACCGCCAGCTTCGAGGAGGGCAGTGAGCTGTGGGTCACCGATGGCACCCCGGCCGGCACCCGTCTGTTCGCCGATCTCTGCCCCGGCCAGTGCAGCGGCACGCCGACGAATCTCAGCGTGGTCGGCAGCCGTCTGTTCTTCAGTGCGCAGGATCTGCTGAACGGCCGCGAGCTGTGGGTGCTCGAGGCCGGCGCCAGCGCGCCGCGGCTGTTCGCCGACATCAATCCGGGCGTGGAGGGCTCCAGCCCCGGCCCGGTGCGCCGGGTCACAGTGGCGATCGGCGGGGTGTCGCGCACGCTCGACTTCGTGGTGGCGCGCAGCATCGGCCAGGGCTCCGAGCTGTGGCGGGTGCTGCCCAATGCGCTGCGGCTGGAGCACGACTTCCGCGCCGGTCGCGAGGACGGCCGCCCAACCCTGCCGGTCAACTTCGGCCCCAACCGCTTGCTGAGCACCGCGCTCGACAGCGCCGGTGCGCGTCGGCCGCTGCAGCTGATCTACAGCGGCGTCGACACGCTCGACCTGGTGTCGGCGGTGAGTGGTTTCCCCGCCGACACCGCCACCCAGCGACTGTCCGAGCAGGCCGCGCTCAAGCTGGGCGACCGCGCGTACCTGCAGCGCTCGGGCCTTGCCGGCAACCCCTCGCAGCTGTGGGCGTTGCGCGACGGCGGCGCGCCCGCCGACATCCAGCAGCTGCACCAGGCCAGTTCGATTCGCGAGCTGGTGGCGGTGGTTGGCTTGAACCGGGTGTTCTTCACCAGCAGCAGTGTGCTGCACGTCAGCGATGGCACACCCGCAGGCACGCTGTCGCTTGGCCTGCAGTCGGCACAGCGTCTGCTCGCGCTGCCGACCCAGCTGCTGCTGCTGGGTCGCAGTGGCGCGGTCAGCAACATCGAGCTGTTCCGCAGCACCGGCACCGTGGCCGGCACCGAGCTGGTGCGCGAGATCGTCCCGGGCGATGCCGGCTTCAATTCCTTCAGCCCGCTGGTGGCCAGTCGCGACGGCACCCGCGTCTACCTGGGCGCGAACGACGCCCTGTGGAGCAGCGACGGCAGCAGCGCCGGCACCGTGCTGCTCGACGTGCTGGCCGACGGCGCGATCGATGTGCTGCTGGCGGGCAGCGGACGCAACGTGTTCGCTTCGCGCGCGGGCGGCGAGCCGCACTTCAGCAGCGGCCAAGTCGGTGACCTGCGGCGCCTGGCCGAAGTGCGTTCGGACGTCGGCCATGCGTTTCCGTTTCCGGTGGATCTGGTCGGCGAACGCCTGCTGTTCAACGCGCGCGTCGATGGTGCCTCCCTCAGTGAGCTGCAGGCGGCGGACCCGGCCGATCTCGACAATCGCCTGACCCTGCTTGCGCAGAACGTGCGCCAGCGCCGCGGGGTGTCGCTGGGCAGCCGCCTGCTGCTGCAGCGCGCCGGCACGCGCAGTTTCGCGACCGATGGCTTGAGCCCCGTGCTGGAGGAGGCGACGCATCCGTTCATGAGCATCGGCCAGGGCTGCGGCGGACTGTTCGACGGTGGCCTGATCCTCGCCGATGACGATGACGGCACCCGCATCCTGCGGCTCGACGGCAGTATCGCCGGCAGCCTGCCCCTGCTGACGCTCAGCGCGGGCGCATTCGAGTACTGCAGCCCGCGCGATGTCAGCGACATCGTCACCCTTGCCGCCTTCGCTGACGGCTTCCTGGTGGCGGGAAATCCCGGCACGCCGAACATCGGCAGTGAGCTGCTGCGCTACCTGCCGCCGGCCAGCCTCAGCGCGGTGGCCGACATCAATCCCGGCCCTGCCAGCTCAAGCCCGAGCGGCTTGGAGCGCCTCGGCCAGCAGATGCTGTTCAGCGCTGACGACGGCATCCACGGCCGCGAACTGTGGATCAGCGACGGCACCGCCCAGGGCACGCGCCTGCTGCTGGACATCGAGCCCGGCGCCGCGGGCAGTTCCCCGCACGGTCTGCGTCGGGTCGGCAGCCGGGTGGTGTTCGCCGCGCGCACCACGCTGCACGGTTTCGAGCTGTGGAGCAGCGACGGCACCACCGCCGGCACCGTGCTGCTGCGCGATCTGTACCCGGGGCCTGGCTCGGGCATCGCCTTCACCAGCGCCACCGGCGGCATCCGCTCGCCGCTGCTGGATGCGAACGCCAGCCGCGCCCTGTTCGCCGGCAGCCCGGATCCGCTGAGCCTTGAGGCCGGCTGCCCCGTGTTCATCACCGACGGCAGCCCGGCCGGCACCCGCTGCGCGCAGAACCGCGATCTGCCGGTGCCCACGGTCGGCTTCAGCCCGGCCAGCGTGGCGCGCCTGCTGGACAACGGCGCGATCGCCTTCATCGCGCACGCGCCGCAGCTCGGCGAAGAAGTGTTCGCGCTCCGAAATCGCAGCCTGCTGCCGATCACCGGCGGCGATGTCCGCCCCGGGTCGCGCGGCAGCGCACCCAACACCCTGCTGGTGCGCGCCAACCAGGCCTGGTTCGGCGCGGATGACGGCAGCCGCGGCTTCGAGCTGTACCGGCTGGACCTGTCCGATATCGACGGAGTGTTCGCCAACGGGTTCGAGTAGGGCGCTGCACGGCTGCAGGCGCGGCAGGATGCGGCTTCAGCGCGCCGGGACGGTTCCGGCGCGGCAGATCGGCGCCTGTTCGCAAGCCTCCGGCCGCGCCATTTCCACGTCTCGCGTCGCCGATGGCAAAAGCGCCATCCGAATCCCGTGACCCTGTGCAAGGGGCGGCCGCCCCACTGGGTTCACTTCGGAGTTCTGGCTATGCAGCACATCCACATCGCGACTCGACCGGGTGCACTGCGGGTGCCGTTTCGGCACGCCGTTGCGGCTTCATTGCTCTGGGTCACGGCAGCACTGGGGCTCGCGATCGACAGCGCCCGCGCCCAGGGCACGGTCAATCTGGTCGCCGACCTCAACACCGGGCCGAACTCCGGCATCGACGGCGGGCTGGATCGCTTCAAGGCGGCGGTGTTCTTCGGCGGCCGCACGGTGTTCAGCATGCGCACGCCCGAGCACGGCACCGAGCTGTGGGAGACCGACGGCACCGCACTTGGCACGCGGATGCTGGCCGATCTGTGTCCGGGCCAGTGCAGCAGCCTTGAGAGCGCGCCCAACTTCTACGCCGAAGGCAGCAGCCTGTACTTCGCCGCCAACGACGGCCAGCACGGCCGCGAGCTGTGGCGGCTGGACGTTGCCACGGGCGCACAGCCGGTGATGGTGCTGGATCTCAATCCCGGTGCGGATGGTTCGAACCCCGGCAACTTCAGCCGGCTCAGTTTCAGCATCAATGGCAGCTCGGTGACGCGCACCTTCTTCAGCGCCGCGCGCGCCGATGTCGGTCAGGAGCTGTGGCGCCTGGGCGCATCGTCGTCGGTGACGCTGGAGCTGGACCTGCTGGCGGGCACTGCCTCGGGCTCGCCAAGCGACATCCAGGTGTGTTCGACCGGCCAGGTCTGCCTGCTGGCGCGTACGGTCGATGGCGTCAACGATGTGCGCCTGCTGACCTACAGCTCGACCACCCAAGTGCCGATCGGCGCCACCGGCGTCGGCGGGCTCAACATCAGCGGCACCGGGCGCAGCGTTGCCGATCTGCAGTCGCTGGGGCCGAACACCTTTGTTCTGATTCGAGACAACGTAGCGCTCGACGAACTGCGCGCGTTCGGCAACAGCGCCGCGAGCAGCACCTTGCTGCGCAGCTTCGGCAACGCCAATGGCCTGCTGACGCCGAACGTTTCGCTGTTCCGGATGTTCTTGACCGCCGACAGCCAGCTGTTCGTCAGCGACGGCACGGTCGCCGGCACGCTGTCGATCTCCAGCGCCAGCCCGGCCAATCTGGTCAGCCTGGGCAACCGGGTCCTGCTCACCGCCAACACCGCTGCCAGCGGCCGCGAACTGTTCAGCAGCGATGGCACCGCCGCCGGCACCGTGCTGCTGAAGGAGCTGGTGCCCGGTGCCGAAGGACTGCCGAATTCCAGCACCGTTTTCTTCATGAACCGCAGCGCCAACAACCTGCGGATGTTCCTGGGCTTCATCAATCCTGCGCTTGGCGTTGACGGGCAAACCCAGCTGTGGATCAGCGACGGCACGGCCGCCGGCACAGTCGAGATCAGCGGCAATGCGATTACCGATCCGGGCTCGATGGTGCTGTATCCGTCGGCAGGCATCAGCGCGTTGATCGGTTACACCCCCTCGCAGTTCGGCAACGGCGGCGAGCCGTACTTCACCCAAGGCAGCGCCGCCAGCACCGTGGCCTTGGGCAACTTCATTGGAGACACCGGCGACAGCTTTGCCAGCCCGATCGCGGTGTTCAACCAGCGGCTGTTCGTGACTGCCTTCCTCGGCGGCAGCAGCTCCGAGACCCTGGCCTTCCCGTTGACCGCGGGCGCGCCCGGTGCACCTACCCCCTTCCTGCGCTTCTTCCAGGCGATCGGCGAGTTCTTCGGTCGGCTGTGGATCGACACCAACGCCGGGCTGCAGGCCACCGACGGCACCCTGGCCGGCACCCTCGACCTCAGCAGCATCCGCGCACGCAGTGCCGACCCCAGCTGCTACGCGCAGCGCAACGGCCGGGTGTATTTCTACGCCGACCAAGGCAGCTTCGACGATATCGAGATCTTCAAGAGCGACGGCACCCTGGCCGGAACGGTCGCGGTGACCGAGCTGTCGACGCCGGAGGAGCGCCGCATGGAGAGCTTCTGCTTTGATGACGGTTTCACCCAGCTGGCAACCGTGGGCGACAAGCTGATGTTCGTCGCCAACACCGGCAGCAGCGGGCTGGAGCTGTTCGCGCTGGATGCCAACGACAACGCCGCCCTGGTGCTGGACATCCGCAGCGGCAGCGAGGGCGGCCAGGTGCGTGATCTGACGACGCTGCGAAATCGCCCCGGCCTGCCCGAAGTCGCTGTGTTCCGCGCCGACGACGGCATCTTGGGCGGCGAGCCCTGGGTCACCGGCGGCACCGCGCAGACCACTCAGCGCCTGCTCGACATCAACCCCGGCCCCGGCACCAGCGAGCCGCGCGAGTTCGTCGCGGCCGGGCCGCGGACGTTCTTCACCGCCTTCAGCCCGAGCAGCGGCCGCGAGCTCTACGTCACCGATGGCACCACGGCCGGCACCCGGCAGGTGATCGATCTGTTCGCCGGCGCCGGCAGTGGCCTGTCGGCGCAACAGCAGCAGCGGCCCTACCTGTTCGCCAACGGGCGGCTGTACTTCAGCGGCACCAGCAGCAGCCGGCCCAACTGCGCGCTGTTCGAGACCGACGGCAGCGCGGCCGGCACGCGCTGCGCCTATGACGACAGCACCACCACCCTGCGTTCGATCGGCCGCGAGCCGGTGGTCACCGCCAACGGCGCGCTGGTGTTCAGCGCGCACCGCTCGGCGCCGGTCAACGACGGCGAGGAACTGCGGGTGCTGTTCAACCGCCAGCTGCTCAACTTCGGCGGCGCCAACATCGCACCGGGCGCGGCCGGCAGCCGGCCCAGCGATTTGCTGGCTTCAGGCGATGACGTGTACTTCCGCGCCGACGACGGTGTGCAGGGTGCTGAACTGTATCGACTGCAGCTGGAGGATCTGAATCGGGTGTTCGAGGATGGGTTCGAGCCCTAGAAGCGTCTTGCCATGTGGCTGGCCGCGCTGCGCCTGGCCCAACGCACATGGCCGCGCTGGGCTTGGTACGCCCTGCGCTGCTGCGCTGTGCATAGGGTGGGTCTTGACCCACCGGCTCTGAATGCCGGTCCGTAGCGATGATCGAAGCGGCGATCTCGAATGCCGAGACGTTGGGCTGCGCTTGGCCCAACCTACGCGGTTTCGCGGAATGCCGCGCTGCGCCTGGCCCAACGCACATGGCCGCGCTGGGCTTGGTACGCCCTGCGCTGCTGCGCTGCGCATAGCGTGGGTCTTGACCCACCGGCTCTGAATGCCGGTCCGTAGCGATGATCGAAGCGGCGATCTCGAATGCCGAGACGTTGGGCCGCGCTGCGCTTGGCCCAACCTGCGTGGCTCCGCGGAATGGTGCGTCGAGCCAGGCTCGCTCACCCGCCGTATCGCCATAGCCACCGCTATCCCGGTTAGGCTGCGCGGCAGCATCAGGCAGGGGGCCGCGCATGCCGTTCCGACCCGAAGATTTCGCCACCGGTGGCGCGCTGCTGGGGGCTGCGGCCGCCTCGCTGCTGCGCGAGCGCGAGCGTGCGCGGCTGCCGCAGCCGGGCGAGCGCATCGGCCCGTTCGAGATCGTCGAGGAGCTGGGGCGTGGCGGCATGGCGGTGGTCTACTGCGCGCAGCGGGCCGACGGCGAGTACGCGCAAACGGTGGCACTGAAGTGGATCGGCGGCGGCGGCGGTGATGACGGCGCGCGTGCGCTGTTCCGGCGCGAGCGCCAAGCCCTGGCGGATCTCAACCACCCGCACATCGCGCGGCTGCTGGACGGCGGCCACAGCGTCGAGGGCCAGCCCTGGCTGGCGATGGAGTACATCGAGGGTGAGCGCATCGACGCGCATGCGCGTGCCGCCGGGCTCGACCTGCACGCGCGGCTGCGTCTGTTCCTGCAGGTCTGCAGTGCTGTTGCCTATGCGCATGCGCGCGGCCTGCTGCACCGGGATATCAAGCCCTCCAACGTGCTGGTCGATGCCGGTGGGCAGGCCAGGTTGCTCGACTTCGGCATCGTCCAGCTGATCGGCGAAGACGATGCTCTGGCCAGCCACGCGCACACGCCCGGCTACGCCAGCCCCGAGCAGGTGCGCGGCGAGCGTCTCACCGTCGCTGCCGACATCTATCAGCTCGGCCGATTGCTGCAGCGACTGCTGGCGCGCAGCGACGCCGAGGCCGAAGCCTTGACCCGCGCGACCACCGTCGCCAAAGCGGATGTGCCGGCCGGGCGCGTCGAAACCGTCGAGCTGCCGCGCGAGCTGCGCGCCCTGGTCGACTGCGCCACCGCGGCTGCGCCTGAAGCCCGTTATGCCACCGTCGACGCGCTCGCGGCCGATGTGCGCGCGTTGCTTGCACAGCGACCGCTGCGCGCCGTCGGACGTGGTGCAGGCTATCGAGCGCACAAGTTCCTGCAGCGCAACCGCTACGCGGCGCTCGCGACGGCACTGGGGCTAGGCGTGCTGGCTGCGCTGGCGGCGTACTCGGCCCTGCGCGTCCGCGCCGAGCGCGATAGCGCCAGCTATCAGGCCCAGGTCGCGACCGCAGCACTGCGCTTCCTGACCGAAGATCTGCTGGCCTCGGCTGCGCCGGAAGTGGCGCAGAGCCGCGAGATCAGCGTGCGCGAGGCGCTGGACCGCGCCGCCGACAGCGTCGGTGTGCGCTTCGCGCAGTCCCCGCTGGAGCAGCTGACCGTGCGCAGCGCGCTGGCTTCGCTGTATCAGCGTCTGGGCCGGCTGGATGAGGCCAGACGCGAGTTGGAGGCCGCGCAGACGCTGATCGCGGAGGTCGCTCCCGCGCGCCGGGCTGGCGTGCAGGTGCAGCTCGCCGAGCAGCGCGCCTGGCTGGACCTGGAGCGCAGCGACTACGCCGCGGTGGGCCGCCATCTTGAAGGCCGCGCCGCGCCCGCGTTCGAAGCCCTGTCGGACGAGGCATTGCTGCCCGCGCTCGGACAGCAGCGCCTGCTTGCCCTGTTGGCCTGGCACCAGGGCGACTACGCGCGCGCCGAGGCGCTGCAGGCGCAGCTGCTGGCGCTGAGCGCGCGCCGACTCGGTGCCGATCATCTGGCCACCGCGCGTATCCGTCAGGAACATACCGATTCGCTGCGAATGCTCGGACGCGACGAGGAAGTGATCGCGACCTTGCGCCTGCTGCGCTCCAGCTTCGCGCGCGCGCTCGGCGAGCTGCATCCGGACACGATCACCGCTGAACTCGATCTCGGCGTCGCGCTGCGTCATGCCGGTGACTTCGAGCAGGCGCTGCAGCAGCTCGACTCCGGCCAGATCCGTTCGCGCGCCGTGCTCGGCGAGCGGCATGCGCTCAGCCTGCGTTTCGCCAGCGAGAAGGCGACGGTGCTGCAGGAACTGAAGCGCTATGCCGAGGCCGAGCCGCTGTTCAAGGAAGCGCTGAGCGGCCGCCTGGAAGTGTTCGGTGAAGCCAGCTCGCTGACGCGCAACTCGATGGCCAACCTGGGCCTGCTCTACGTGCTCGATGGTCAGCTCGAAAAGGCCGCACCGCTGTACGAGCGCGTGCTCGAACTGGAGCTCAAGCTGCTGGAGCAGGATCATCCGGACACCTTGAGCCTGATGCACAACCTGGGCGGGCTGTACCGCCGCCAGGGGCGTTTCGACGAGGCCATGGCCCTGCACGATCGGGCGGTACTGGGCGCGGGCCGCAAACTCGGTGAGCGCGCCTGGCAAACCGGCATGTTCGAGATCGGCCGGGCGCTCACGCTGGAGGCCGCGGCGCGGACTGTGGAGTCCGACCTCGCCTTCGAGCGCTCCATCGCGATCCTTGGCGAGAGCCTCGGCGCGGAGCATGCACGCACCCTGCGCGCGATCGAAATCCGCGACAGCGCGCGCGCTGCGCGTTGAAATCAGCATGGGATGGGTGACCGGCCGCCGATGACCCGCAGCGCTATCGCTTGGGCAGGATCGACCGGGCTCAGCCCGCCGCGTTCAGTGCCTCGGCCAGCCAGGCCCGAGCCGCATCCCAGTCGCGATGCACCGTGCGCGGGGAAATGCTCAGGGCGGTCGCGCAATCCGCGTCGTTCAAGCCGCCGAAATAGCGGTGCTCGAACACGGCAGACTGGCGTGGTTCCAGCGCAGCGAGGCGCTGCAGGGCCGAGTCGATCTCGACCAGCAGCTCGAACTGCTGCAGCTCGACCGCGGCATCGTCGTCCAGCGTGACCGCGATCGCGCCGCCGCCGCGCTTCTGCGCAAGGCGCTCGCGCGCATGGTCGACCAGCACCTGACGCATGATCCGCACCGCCAGGCTCAGCAGATGGCCGCGATCCTGCGGTGTGCTGTCTGCGCGTGCCAGCCGCAGATAGCACTCGTGCACCAGCGCCGTGGTGTTCAGGGTGTTGTGACGATTGACGCTGAGCGAGCTGCGCGCAAGTCGCTTCAAGTCCGGATAGACCAGCTCGACCAGCCGATGCCAGGCCTCGCCGTCGCCTGAGCGGGCGGCGTCGAGCAGGACGGTGATGTTGGATTCGGCGGCGTTCATGCGTCCGGACTCTAGCAGCTGCGTTCGCCGCAGCTGGCCGACGAGGTGGTGCACAGGGGTTCGGGACCCGCGCAAAGCATGCCGATTCTGTCGCACGCCGCGACACCGTCCAGCCGGGGGCCATTGCTGCCGTCCAGCGAGGGTGGCGATTTCAGCCCAGCCGCCGCTGCTGTGCGCACGACGAACGCCAGCTGCCGAAGCACCACGCCGGTGGCTGACGGCGTCGCACAGCGTATGGCTTCGATGCGCGTTACCGTCGCGAAAAAAACAGCCCCGGAGCTCGCGCCCCGAGGCTGTTCAATCACGCATGCCGCGTTGGATCAGCGGCGACGCAGCATCAGCATGCCGAACAGGCCGAAGCAGGCGATCAGCATGGCCAGCGTCTGCAGGCTCAGCGCGTCGACGACCTGCGTCGCCACGAAGGCGGTGCCGAGCAGGCTGGCGGTGGCGGTGCCGACATTGGCGGTGACCGTCACCGGCTGGTTGAAGCTGCCGAGGGTGGTCGGCTGGAACCGGTAGAACACCGTGCAGCTGGCGCCCGCAGCCAGGCTGAAGGGCAGCGCGCCGCAGGTTCCGCCGGCGATCTGCGAGAACGGGGCAGTCACCGCCGACAGGCCGGTAAGCTGCAGCGCGCCGCCGCCGGTGTTGGTGATGGTCAAGGCCTGCTGTGCGCCGCTACCCACCAGCTGCGAGCCGAAGCCGATGCTCGCGTTCAACACCCCGACCACGCCGACACCGCCGCTGCCGCCGAGTGCAAGTGTGCCGCTGCCGGCTGCGCCGGCATCGATCGTCAGCGTTTGCGTCGCGGCGGCGGCGGCGGTGGGGCTGAAGCTGTACTGGAGTGTACAGCTGGCACCGGCGGCGATCACGATCGGCACCGCCGTGCAGCTGCCGCCGGTGCGCGCAAACGGCGCCGCGGCTGCAGTCAGGGTCGACACCGTCAGCGGGCTGGCGCCACTGTTCGACAGCGTGACTGTTTGCGCAGGGCTGGTCGCACCGACGCTGACGCTGCCGAAGGCGAGTGCGCTCGGGCTGATGCTAAGCGCGCCCGGCAGCACCAGGGTGTTGCTGTCGGTCGCCGAGTTGTTGCCCGGCGCCGGGTCGGTGACTGCGCTGCTGACGGTCGCCGTGTTGACCAGGCTGCCGGTGGCGGCCGCCGAGATCGCGCAGGTGGCGGTGTAGGTGACGCTGGCACCGGCCGGCAGATTCACGCTGTTGCTGAGATTGCCCGAGCCCGCCGCCGTACAGGTGCCGCCACCCGCGCCGACACAGGTCCAGTTGAAGCTGGTGCAGGCGGCCGGGGCGGTGTCAGCCACGGTGGCGCCCGTCACGGCGCTGGGGCCGGCATTGCTGGCCACGATCGTGTACACGGTCGAGCCACCGGCCGCCACGCTGGTCACGCCATCGGTCTTGGTGATCGACAGATCGGCCTGCGAACTGATGGTGTCGGTGTCGGTCGCCGAGTTGTTGCCCGGCGTCGGGTCGGTGACTGCGCTGCTGACGGTCGCCGTGTTGACCAGGCTGCCGGTGGCGGCCGCCGAGATCGCGCAGGTGGCGGTGTAGGTGACGCTGGCACCGGCCGGCAGATTCACGCTGTTGCTGAGATTGCCCGAGCCCGCCGCCGTACAGGTGCCGCCACCCGCGCCGACACAGGTCCAGTTGAAGCTGGTGCAGGCGGCCGGGGCGGTGTCAGCCACGGTGGCGCCCGTCACGGCGCTGGGGCCGGCATTGCTGGCCACGATCGTGTACACGGTCGAGCCACCGGCCGCCACGCTGGTCACGCCATCGGTCTTGGTGATCGACAGATCGGCCTGAGGCGTCAGCGTGTCGGTGTCAGTGGCGCTGTTGTTGGCCGGATTCGGGTCGGTGATCGAACTGCTCACCGTCGCGGTGTTGGACAGCGAGCCGGTTGCCGCTGGCGAAATGGTGCAGCTGGCGGTGTAGCTCACGCTGCCGCCGGCCGGCAGATTGACCGTGTCGTTGAGGTTGCCCGCGCCCGCCGCGGTGCAGGTGCCGCCACCCGCGCCGGCGCAGGTCCAGGTGCAGGTGAGGGCGGCCGGGAAGGTGTCGGCGACGGTGGCGCCGCTGACCGCATCCGGGCCGGCATTGCTGGCGGTGATGGTGTAGGTCACCGAGCCGCCGGGCACTGCGGTGGTCACACCGTCGGTCTTGGTGATCGACAGGTCGGCGGTGACCGCGCGGCAGGCGGTAACGCTGACATCATCGATCGCCGCACCACCCAAGTTGACTGTGGTGTCGCTGTCGAGGTGGAACAGCAGCTCGGTGTTCTGCCCGGCCAGTGCATCGGCGCGCGCGACCCGCTGGCTCCAGCCCGAAGCTGCCGGGATGTTCAAGGCCGGGTTGCCCGGCGCATTGGTCATGGTGCCATCCAGCCACTCGAACAGACGCAGGCTGGGGCCACCACCGACCTGGCGGTAGTCGACGTGGTAGTGGTCGAAGCTGGCGCTCTCCATCTGGTAGCGCTGCGCCCAGCGCACCAGCACCGGCGGGCTCAGCCCGGCCAGGTTGATGTTGGGCGAGAGCAGATCCTGCGAGCTCGAGACGTTGTAGGTGTTGTCGAGGTCGGTCTTCCAGCAGCTGGTGCCGCTGGCGCAGCTGTTGAAAGCGGCCACCGGGTTGGCGGTGGTGGTGGCGACGGTGGCGGGCAGCCCGAGCTCCCATTCGTTCGCGGTGCCGCTGCTGGTGAAGCTGGCGGCGCCGGCTTCAAAGTCCGTCGAGTAGACGGTGACCGGCGCGAACCCGGCCGCACAGGTCGGCGGCGGTGGCGGCTCGCAGATGCGCATGCTCCAGCCGGTCAGGGTGCCGCCGCTGGCATTGGTGGTGTCATCGCGGATGTCCAGAGTCCAGGTGCCGCCGGCGTCTTGGCCGTCGAACCAGGCCAGGCGGTAGGCGACTTCGGGCTTCGCTGCAATCCCGCGCAGCACGGTGAAGGTCGGCGGTGACGCCGCTTCATCGTCGAAGGTGATGTCCATCTGCGCTTGGCCACCGGTCGCGGCTGCGCCGATATCGGTGAACAGGCCGTTGTCGTTGCCGGACGGCGAGCGCAGCTGCACGTCGAGATCGCCCATCAGCGCGTGATTCAGCTGCAGGGAAACGTCGATATCGGCGATGCGCGGGTTGCCGGGCACGCTGATCGTCGAGCTCACCAGGCCGGCGCCGGGGCCGATCGTCTGCGGCACATTGGTGCTGGTGTAGGTGGTGCAGTTGACGCCTTCATTCGCCGTCGGCTGCACGGTCACGCTGAGGTGGTAGGTGGCGGTGGGTCCGCCAACGGCCGCGTTCGCCGAGTCGACGAAGGCGAAGTACGTGCCGGTCTCCTTGACGGTCAGCATATAGGCCTCCGACAACGGGTTCGCCACCGAGCCGGTGGAGCCATCGCTCACCACCAGAATCTGATTGCTGGCGTCGCCGAACAGGCCGAAGCCGAGCCGGCCGTCCCACTGCACGTTGTCGCGCTCGGGGTCGAGATCGAGCGACAGGAACACCGTGTCACCTGCATTCAGGCTGAGGCTGTACCAGTCCTGTTCGGTGGCCGCGGCGACGCCGCGCGCGCCGCTGACCCAGCCATTGGCGGGCAGCGGATTGGCGGTCGCCGGGAGGTCGTTCGGCTCGACCTCGGGCGTCGGTGCGCCGGCCTGCAGGCGGTAGTGCAGCTCGTAGCCGCGCAGCTGGGTGGTGGCACTGAACGGATTGATCTGCAGGTAATAGGTGCCGGTGGCGGGCAAGGTCGCCCCGGCGATGGTGGACGACAGACCGGCAAGGCTGCCGTCGTCTTCATCGAACTCGATCAGGGTGGTGCCGTCGGGGCCGAACACGCGCAGCTGCGAATCGGTGGTGCCGCTGGCGGAGAACGAGGTCATCACCGCGGCGTACAGGCGATCACCGGCGTTGGCGTTGATGGCGTAGAAGTCGGCATCGCCGTTCGGCGTTGCATTGGCGCGGATCACGCCCTGGCGGCCGGCAATCGGCGTCGCCGTGGCGGTGCTGCCATTGGGTTCGATTTCGCTGCCGTAGCCCTGGCCCAACACCGCCAACGGTGACGCGGCCACCGAGCGGCTGAACGGCGTCGCCGGTTTGCCCGGCTGGGCGTCCGCGCTCACCGCGCTGATCTCCGAGAACCCATAGCTCGCAGGCGCCGCCTGCGCATTCACTGCCGACCAGGCCGATACCGCACCCAGCACTATCCCGAGCGCAGCCGCCGCCCACCTTACCTGCCCCTGCATCGTCATCGCTGTCCCCTGTTTGCCTTTGGTTGGATGCGTGATCAAGCGCATCCATGGGCCTCCCCGGCCCGGCGGGCATTAGCGCACCGTCGCCGATACAACACAACGGGATTCTGTGTGACAGATCGCAACGCGCACGGCTGCAGTGCGCTTGCTCTGCGCGCCCCGTGGCAGCGCCTCAGCCCGCCGGGTCCGCCGTGGGGTGGTCGGGTGCGCGCAGCGGCAGCTGCAGCACGAACAGGGCGCCGCGCGCGCTGGGCTGGCAGTGGATCGATCCACCGAGCACGTCCTGCACCAGGTTCAGCACGATGTTCAGGCCGAGGCCGCTGCCGCCGGTACCGAGCTGGGTGGTGAAGAAGGGCTCGAACACGCGCTCGCGGATGCCTTCATCGACACCGCTGCCATCGTCGGAATAGCGCAGCTCGACCCTGTCTGCGCCCAGCCGCTGAGCCTGTAAAGCCAGCGTGCCGCTGCGACCATCTTCGTAACCATGCTTGATCGAGTTGACGATCAGATTGCTGAGCACCTGGCCGAGCGGGCCGGGATAGCTGTTCATGCGGATGTTGCCGGGCACCTCGATCTGCAATCGGTGCGGTGTGCCGCGCAGCTGCGGGCTCAGGGTCGCGGCGATCTCCTCGACGGTGCTGTGCAGATCGAAATCTCGACGGCGCTCGCTGGTGCGGTCGACCGCGACCTGCTTGAAACCGTGCAGCAAGGCGGCAGCGCGGTGCAGGTTCTGCTGCACCAGGCGCGCCGCTTCGCCGATCGCCGACAGGTGATCGACCAGGGCCGACTGGCGCAGGCTTTTGTCCTGCAGCGCCGACTGCACGTCACGGTTGCGTTCGTCGAGGGTGGAAGCCGCCAGCAGGGCGTTGCCGATTGGCGTGTTCAACTCATGCGCCACGCCAGCTACCAGCCGACCCAGCGCCGCCATGCGCTCTTGCGAGGCCAGCGCCTGCATCGCCTTGTGCAGGTCGGCATAGGTGGCTTCGAGCTGGACACGCTGCTTCAGCACCTCGTGCTCGATCTTGTGCTGTTGTCCCAGCGTCTTGTAGAAGGCCAGCGCCAGCGAGACCGACACCAGCAGGCCCGCCAGCCAGATCAGGCCGCTGGCCGCGGGCCGCGAGTCCGGCAGGAAATCGCGGTCGAAGGCCCACTCCAGGGTCCAGCGGAACGCGCCGAGGTCGATCTGTTCGCTGTGAAACGCCTCGGCCGGTGAACCCAAGGCGGGTGCATGTGCGTGGTCGATGCCGGGACTGGCCGGATGCAGGATGCGCAGATGCATGCCCTGCTTCATCAGGCCCTCGCTGACCTGCAGCAACAGGGCGTCGAAGTCGAGAATCTCCAGCAGCAGGCCGTCCACGCCGGCGTTCGGTGCTGCGACGGCCAGAGCGAGCAGACTCTGATCGGCCTCTTCGAACAGCTCGCCGACCTGCAACTCGGGGGCTTGCGCCGCGGCCAGGCCCAGGGTGGACAACAGCGCGGGCGGGTTGGCCAAGATCCGCCCCGGCGGCAGCAGCGGGTGGATGGCCGAGGTCTGGGCGATCTGCCAGCGGCCGTCGCGATCCGCTCGCAGCCAGGCGATGACCGGCGTGCGATCCGTGCCGCGACTGCGGCGGATGACTTCGGCGGATTCCTGCAGTTCGCTCGAAGTGACTTCGGCCGAGCCGGCGTACAGCGTCGCCGCAGCGACCAGCGAGGCGCGTTCGCGCAGCACGCGGTAGCGCAGCTCCTGGCCGACGCGCTTGGCCTCGGCGATGGCCTCCGCGCGCCACAGCCCGTTCTGTGCATTGCGCTCCAGCCGGTCGATCAGTGCCGTCAGCAGCAGGCCCGCCAGCAGTGCGCTCACACTGACCAGCAAGGCCCTGCCTGCGCCCGCCCGGGCTGGCCTGGGCTCGGTCATCTCAGCCGGCCGTTGCCGCGCGCTGGGTCAGCCACTCGCGCAGTTGCGCCAGCGGCATCGGTCGGGCAAACAGATAGCCCTGGGCGATATCGCAGTACAAGGCATGCAGGCAGGCCGCCTGCTCAGTGGTTTCCACGCCTTCGGCAACGGTGACCAGACCGAGCCTCTGGGCCATGCGGATGATGGTTTCGGCGAACGCGGCGCCCTGCGGATTGTCCAGTGCCAGCACGAAGCTGCGGTCGAGCTTGAGCACATCGATCGGCATATCGCGCAGCTGGGCCAGCGAGGAATAGCCGGTACCGAAGTCGTCGATCGCGATCTTGATGCCGAGCGCGCGCAGCGACTCCAGGCTCGCCCGCACCACGCGCGGGTCTTCCAGTGCGACCGATTCGGTGATCTCGATCTCCAGTCGCTGCGGCTGCAGGCCGTGGCGTTGCAGCAGGCTTCGTACACGACCGACGAAGCGGGCCTGGCGCAGTTGCGGCATCGCCACATTGACCGCCAGCTGCAGGCCGCTGAAGCCGGCGCTGTCGAGCTCGCACAGCGCCGCGCAGGCGCGGTCCAGCACCTGTTCCCCCAGCTGGCCGATCAGGCCGGTGTATTCGGCCAATGGAACGAACACCGCCGGTGGGCACCAGCCGCCTTCGCTGTCGCGGTCGGGCCAGCGCGCCAGTGCCTCAACGCCGACCAGTCGCCCGCTGCCGAGTTCGATCTGCGGCTGCAGCCAGACCTGCAGTGCGCCGCGTTCGAGGTCTTCGCGCAGTCGATGTGCCAGCGCCAGTCGGTCGCGCACGCGCTCTTCCATCTCGGGGCGGAAGAACATGTGCCGGCCGTGGCTGCTGTGCTTGGCCCGGTTCAGCGCGATGCTGGCGCGGCGCAGCGAAACCAGGCCGGCCGTGGTCTCGCCCGCGCACTGCACAAGGCCGATTGCCGCCTGCGCCGGCAAGCGGTGATCGCCGCACGGAAAGGGTTCGCTGAAGACCGCCTGCAGGGTGTCCACATTGACCCAGCGCCGCGGCCCGGCCACACCGAACACGTCGCCACCCGCGCGCGCCAGTAGGCAGTGCTCGCCAAGCTGCTGACGCAGCCGTTCGGCCACCGCGACGATCAGCTGATTGCCGACTTCCTGGCCCAATCCGTCGTTCAGGTCGGCGAACTGCTGCAAGTCGACCAGCGCGACCCAGCGCTGTGCGTCGCTGCTCGGTGATTCGTCCAGCGCGCGAACGAAGCCGCTGCGGTTGAGCAGGCCGGTCAGCGAGTCATGGAAAGCGATGTAGGTGATTTCCTCGAAGCGCCGCAGATTGCTGTAGCAGCCGGTGATGTTGGCGCCGAACACCTCCAGCAGCTGGCGGTCGACCAGTTCCAAGGGGCGTTCCGATGTCGCGACATAGACGGCGGCGTCGTGGCTGCCGCAGTCGAGGTAGAGCACGCTCGCGTGCGAACTGAATACGTGCGCGCGAGCGCTGAATGCCTGCCGCAGCGCTGCCGCCAGCTCGGGCTGGGTCAGTGCATCCAGCGGCAGGCCGACCAAGCTGCTGAGGCTGCCGGCCGCACCGATCACGTACGTGCGCTCGTCGCCGCGCTCGAAGGGCGACCCGCGCTGTGCGCAGACGATGCCCTCGATGCGCACCTTGAGCAGGGCCGCCAGCTGCACCAGCACCCCTTCGGCAAAGGCCCCCAGCGCCTGTGGCCGCAGCAGGCCGGGCGCGGCGCGCACGATCAGCTCCAGCCCGCGCCGGTTCTCGGCGATGGTGCGGATCTGCTCGAAACTGCGGATTGCCGCCGACAGTGCGGTCAGCAAGCGGGTGCGGGTGAGTTCCGATTTGGTGCGGTAGTCATTGATGTCGTAGCGGTCGACGATGCCGAGCTCGGGCGCGTAACCCGGCTGGCCTGTGCGCAGGATGATCCGCGTCTGCAGCAGGCCGCAGTCGCTGCGGATGTAGTCGACCAGATCGAGGCCGGCCTGGTCGGTCTCCATCACTACGTCGAGCAGGATCACCGCCAGCTCGTGCGGATCGGCCAGAAACGCGCGCGCCTGCTGTGCCGAGTGCACATGCCAGAGCGCCAGTGGTCGGCCCTGCAGCCGCGTGCCCTGCAGGGCGAAGCGGGTCGCCTCGTGGACCTCCGGGTCGTCATCCACCACCAGCACATGCCAGTGCTCATTCGCCCCGCCGGGGCTGGCCTCGTCTTCGAGCAGTTGCAGCAGATCGTCAGAACTCATTGGAAGGCTCTGTGTAGTGCGCGGGCACCGGATCGACCCGCTCGTCAGGGCGGGCATCGGACGAAGTGAGGTCGGTGCGTGCAAGCTGTATGCCTGTTCCCTCACGGTACAAATGCGAACGGGGCCGTGAGGCCCCGTTCGCGGTGACGCAACGATCGATGCAGAACTGACCGGCGGTTGGCGTCAATCCTCTGGCGTCAGCCAGCGCCCCAGCCAGTCGTGGACCTCCTGATAGAAGTAGCGGCTGTTCTCGCCTTTCAGGATCCAGTGGTTCTCGTCGGGGAAGACCACCAGCCGGCTCTCGACCTGCTGGCGCTGCAGCACCGCCCAGTACTCCAGGCCGTTGTTGATCGGCACCCGGAAATCGTTCTCGCCGAAGGTCACCAGCACCGGCGTCTTGAAGTTCTCGGCGTAGGTGATCGGGCTTTGCTCGGTCCACAGCGGGATGTCCTCCCAGTGCGGGCCGCCCTGCGCGACTTCGCGGCCATAGGCGACATCCGAGGTGCCCCACTGCGACTTCAGGCTGACCAGGCCGGCATGGCTGACCAGGCAGCGGTAGCGGGTGGTGCTTGCCTGCAGCCAGTTGGCCAGATGCCCGCCGTAGCTGGCGCCGCCGGCGCACTGGCGGCTGCCGTCGATGAAGCTGTAGCGCTCGATGGCTTCATCGGCCGCGTCGTTGATCTCGTCGGACGGGCCTTTCAGCGGATCGCCCTGGATGCCTTGGGCGAAGGCTTCGCCGAAGCCGGTCGAGCCGGTGAAGTTGGTCAGCAGAACCACATAGCCGGGCGCAGCCAGCAGGTGGTAGTGCCAGCGCAACACCCACATGTCGCGCCACATCGTGTGCGGACCGCCGTGGATGACCACAAACAGCGGGTACTTCTTCGACGGGTCGAAGCCCGGTGGGCGGATCAGCATGTTGTGGATCTGCTTGCCGTTCGGCGCCGTGCTCCAGAAATGTTCGGCGGGCGGCAGATCGAGCGCGGCGATGCGCTCGGCGCTGAAGCGGGTCAGCGGCACCGCGCGGCCATCGCGCTCGATCCGCACCAGCTCCGCCGGCTGCGCGGTGTGCTCGTGCAGGGCGATCACGCGCGCCTCGCTGCCGCGGCCGCCGGTGTTGACGAGGGTGTAGACGCCGCGCTCGGGGGCGAACGCGAGTTCGACCTTGCCGCTGCGCAGGTCGGCACGCCAGATCTTCTCGTAGCCCTCGTGCTCGGCCGACAGCAGCACAGAGCGGCCGTCGGCGCTGGCGGCGTAGCTTTCCACCGAGAGATCACCGGGGATGCGCGCGCGCGATTCGGCCAAGCTGGGCCAGTCGATATGGGCGAGATCGGTGCTGCTGTAGATGCGCCCGCTGCGTGCATTCACCAGCGCCAGCAGCCGACTGCCGTCGGGGCTGAAGCGCGGCGTGGCATAGCTGTCGCCGACGCCATCAACGCCCACATTGGTCAGGCGCTTCGGCTCGCCGCCGGCGACCGGCACCTGCCATAGGTCGGCGTGGGTGAAGTCGAACGCGGCGCGATGGCGGTTGGTGGTCGCGACAAACACGATCGATTCGCCGTCCGGCGCCCATTGCGGTTCAAGCTCCGAGCTGCCCGGCGTGCTGCGACCATCGAAGCCCGGTGACTTCAGCAGCTCGGTGCCCGCCAGCAGGTCGCGCGCCTCACTCTCGCCGAGCGTCTGCACAAACACGCGCGGACGGGTTTCATCCAGCCAGCGATCCCAGTTGCGGATCGGGAAGCCGGTGTAGACGCGCGCGTTGTACGTGCGGCTCTTCTGCTCTTCGGCGATGCGTTTGCTGTCGGCTTCGGTCAGCGCCTCCGGGTGCAGATTGCTGACGAACAGAATCCGGCTGCCATCGGGCGAGAACTGCGGCGTGCGCGCGCCGGTGCTGAGGTCGGTTACGCGCTGGGCTTCGCCGGCGCGGTCGACATCGAGCACGTAGATCTGGTTGGCGGTATCGGCCTCGCGCTTGCTGGCAAACGCGATCCGCCGGCTGTCCGCACTCCACACCACGCCGGCTTCTGGCGTGAGGCTTGCGGTCAGGCGGCGCGCTGGAGCGCTGCCGTCGGCGGGCACCAGCCACAGGTCGGTGACCTGCTCCTCGGCCTTGTAGGCGGGCTCGGTCAGGGTGATCACCACCTGCTTGCCGTCCGGGCTCAGCACCGGCGCGGCGACGCGCGGCATCAGCCAGAGGTCTTCATGGGTCAGGATGCGTGGAGTCTCGGCCAGCGCCGGGGCGCAGGCGGCGAGCAGGAGCAGTCCGGTCAGGCGGAGCATGCGGGTGGATCCTTGGCGGCAAACGGAACCCAGACCGTGCCCGCTGCGGGCGGGCCTGTCCACTGCCGGGAGTTGGGTGGGGCGCGCTCGCCCGCGCCCGCTGACTGCGGGCGGCCTACAATCCGGCGATCGAGTTCGACTCCATCCCCTCAGACCCCACACAGGACCGCCCCCATGGAAGCCAAGACCGCCGACCTCTGCGATACCCACGGCGACGCACTGCGCGTGCTTGAAGAACCGCTGTCCGATTTCGGCGGACTGATCGCGTTCGGCGGGCCGGTGCATACCATTCGCGCCTATGAAGACAACAGTCTGCTGCGCGCGGCACTGGCCGAGCCGGGCCAAGGGCGGGTGCTGGTGGTTGACGGTGGTGGCTCGCTCAAGCGTGCCCTGCTCGGTGACGAACTGGCCGAGTTGGCGGTCAAGAACGACTGGGAAGGCATCGTCATTTTCGGCTGCGTGCGTGATTCCGCCGCACTGGCCGAGCTTGAGATCGGCATCAAGGCGCTCGGCACCTGCCCGCGCAAGACCGACAAGAGCGGCCAGGGCCTGCGCGACGTGGCGCTGCGGATCGGCGGCGTCGATATCCGCCCCGGCGACTACCTGTATGCCGACGAAGACGGCGTGGTGGTGTCGGATAAGCGGTTGCTCGAAGCAGGCTGAGGCGGTTGATGGCGCGCCACATCGGCTGCGCATGCAGCGGTGTGGCGGCGCTGACATGCTTGTCCGAATCCGGCCAGTCAGTGCCGTCATGGCGCGCTAGTCTGCCCGCATGTCAACGCCCACCGAACTGCCCTCGACTGCAATCTGCGAACAGGCCCGGCTGTCGCGCGACGCGCGCTTCGACGGCCTGTTTTTCACCGCGGTGCGCTCGACCGGCATCTACTGCCGGCCGGTGTGCCCGGCGCCCGCGCCGAAGCCTGCGAACATCAGTTACTACCCGAGCGCGGCAGCGGCCGAGGGCGCCGGTTTCCGGCCCTGTCTGCGCTGCCGACCGGAGCTGTCGCCCGCGCAGGGCAGCTGGAGGCGCGGTGATGCCCTGCTCGCGCGTGCGCTGCAGCTGATCGAGCAAGGTGTACTCGACAGTGCGCCGCTGGCCACGCTGGCCGCACAGCTGCATATCGGCGAGCGCCAGCTGCGGCGGATCTTTGTCGAGCGCCTCGGCGCGGCACCGCTGGGCGTGCACGGCACCCGGCGCCTGCTGTTCGCCAAGCAACTCTTGAGTGAGACCGCACTGCCGATCACCGAGGTCGCACTGGCCGCCGGCTTCGGCAGCCTGCGTCGCTTCAACGCCGCATTTCTGGAGGCCTATGCGATGCCGCCGCGGGCGCTGCGCAAGCGCGAGGGCGCTGCGGTCGCCGGTGATCGGCTGGTGCTGCGGCTGAACTATCGCCCGCCCTTCGATTTCAACGGTTTGCTGGACTTTTTGCGCGGGCGCGCGCTTGCAGGCATCGAGCAGGTCGATACCGACAGCTATGCGCGGGTGATCGGCAACGCGGCTCAACCCGGCTGGCTGCGGGTGAGTCGATGGCCCGATACCGGCGTGCAGGCCAACGCCTCGCTGCGGCTGGAGCTGCACAACGTGCCGGCGCCGGCCCTGCAGGACACCGTCGCGCGGGTGCGGCGCATGTTCGACCTCGATGCCGATCCGGCAGCGATTGCATCGGCTTTTTCAGGCGACACGCGCATGGCGCCGTTGCTGACGGCGCATCCGGGCCTGCGGCTGCCCAGCGGTTGGGACGGCTTCGAGATCGCGGTGCGCGCGGTGATCGGCCAGCAGGTCAGCGTGGCCGCCGCGCGTACTCTGACCGCGCGGCTATCGGCACGCTTTGGCGCCAGCCTGCCGGACGCACTGCAGGCCCAGGGTTTCACCCAGCTGTTTCCGACGCCGAACGATCTGGCCGAGGCCGATCTGCAGGCGATCGGGCTGACCCGTGCCCGCGCCGAGACCGTGCGCAGCATGGCGCGGGCGCTGCTCGACGGGCGGGTGGATTTCTCTGCCGCAAGCACCCTGGATGACTTCGTCGCCCGCTGGGTGGCCTTGCCCGGCATCGGCCCGTGGACGGCGCACTACATCGCACTGCGTGCGCTCGGTCATCCGGATGCGTTTCCGGCCGAGGATTTGGTGCTGCAGAAGGCCTTGCCTATCGATGGTAGCCGGCTGAGCGCAGCCCAGCTGCGCGCGCGCGCCGAAGCCTGGCGACCCTGGCGCGGCTATGCGGTGCTGCATCTGTGGCGCTCGGCGATGCCGCCGCCGGCCACGCCGACCGCCGCCGCTGCGGCCACGCCACGCGCTGCCAGAGCATCCCGCCGAGAGCCACGCCCATGAACATCCACACCGCCGTCATCGACAGCCCGATCGGCCCGCTGCGCCTCGCCGCCAGCGATACCGGCCTGCATGCGATCGAGTTCGAACACCAGCGTCATCCGGTGAAGCGCGGCACCGAGTGGATTGAAGCGGCGCACCCGCTGTTGACTGAGGCGGCACGTCAGCTTGACGAGTACTTCGCCGGCGCGCGGCGTGAGTTCAGCCTGCCGCTGGCTGCACTGGGCACCGAGTTTCAGCGCGAAGTGTGGCGGGCACTGGCCGCGATTCCGTTCGGCGCCACCTGCAGCTATGCGCAAATCGCAACGCGACTCGGCCGTCCCACAGCGACGCGCGCCGTCGGCGCTGCCAACGGTCGCAACCCGCTGCCGATCGTGGTGCCCTGCCATCGGGTGATCGGTGCCAACGGCGCATTGACCGGCTTCGGTGGCGGGCTGCCGGTCAAAGTCTGGCTGCTGGATCACGAGCGCCCGCAGCTCAGCCTGCGATAGCGTGATCCGGCACTGCCCGATCGAGCGGAGCGTCGCGGGGTGCGCGCAGTCCTTCGGACAAGCGCAGGCCGGGTCGGCGCAGGACTGAACACTGCCCGCCGCGCTGCAGCGCTTCGCGGCCGATCGACTGCCTGGCCCGCAAACGACAAAGCCCCGCACAAGGCGGGGCTTTGTCGTCAGCTCAAGGCTGGCGTCGCGGGGTTCAGCCGCGGCGGCGCAGCTGCAGGCCGGCGATGCCGAGGATCAGGCCCATCAGCGCCAGCAGCGCCCACGGCGCATCGACCGGAACGACCGTCGCACCCTGCGGGAGCAGCGGGGCGGGGGTTACATCGTCGATGTTGTTGTCGACGATCGGGTCGAACTGATCCGCCACCACGGTTGCCGAGTTGCGGTAGCTGCCGCCGGTGTTGACCCTCACCTGCATCTGCAGGGTGGCGGTTGCGCCGACCGCAAGGTTGCCGACATTCCACACCGGGGCGGTGTAGCTGCCCTGGCTGGCGGCCGTATCGAGCAGGGTGAAACCGCTGGGCAAGGCGTCGACGACATGCACGCCGGTGGCTGTATCCGGGCCGTTGCTGCGCACCAGCAGGGTGAAGTTGATGGTCGCGCCCAAACGGGGGTTGGCCTGGTCGACGGTCTTGATCACCTCAAGGTCGGCCAGCGCCAGCGGGTGCAGGGTGGTGCAGGGCGCGCAGGTCGGATCCGGATCACCGCCGTTGGCACTGATCACCACTGCATTGCTGACCGTGCCGCTGGCAGTCGCCGCCACCGTTGCCTGGTAGGCCAGGCTGTAGCTGCCCACCGGGGTGCCGGCCGGCAGGCTGCAGATCAGCGGGCTGGCCGCATTGCAGGTGAACGCGCCATTGGTGACCGCACCGAGAGTGAGCTGGGCATCCAGGGTGTCGGTGAGTTCGAACGGCGCGGTCAGCGCCGCGCCATTGATCTGCACCTGCACGCTGTAAGCGATGCTTTCGCCCGGGTTGACGCGGGTGCCGCTGGCCGGGGTGGCCGATTTGCTGACCTGCACGGTCGGGCCCACCACCGGCGTAATCACCGTGCTGCTGCAGCGCGCCGCAGCCGGGCAGGTCGGATCACCACCGCCGATAACGCTGGCGGTGTTGGTGACGCTGGGCTGGGCTGTGGCGGTGGGCGTCACCGGGATCACGAAGCTGACGTTCGCAGCCGGTGCGAGGCCGACAGCAATCGTGCAGGTGACCGTCTGGCCCGCGGCCGAACAGTTGGCCGGCATGGCGCCAGTGGTGAGGCTGGCCGGCACCGCATCGGTGACGGTGGCGACCGCTGCCGTCCGCGGCTGAGCAGTGATCGCGCTCGAACGTGGGCCAGATGAACAGCACGAGGTTCTTGCCGCTGGGAACATTGAAGCTCGCAATGCTCGGTGTGCCGGAAGCTCCAGATCCTGTCGCTGTAGCTGTCTGTGTGTTGAGGTTCTGCACCTGCGCCGCCTGTGCCGAGGGGCCTAACGCTGCTGCGAGGAGGAGTGCTGCAAGCGTGCAACGCTTCCGCCCTGATGCCCGTAGAGCACGACCGAACAGCCGAAACAGGGTGTGGCTGACTTCATCCGCATGCCGACCTGCCCGCATGGAGCCTTCCCCCAGACTGTGTTGCATCCCGAACCCCTGAAGCGCGCGTGCAAGACCCATACTGAAGCACCCGCACCCGCACCCGCACCCGCACCCGCACCCGCACCCGCACCCTTCGCTGAGCCCATTCGAGCTTGCCCGAACACGTGCAGCGGACACCGACGGGCCTGGGACCGCCGCGGCTCTCGATCGCCGATCGCCAATCCGGCTTCAGCCACTCACAGTGCACCCATGCGGGCTGGCGTCGCATACAGCCGTGTCGGCCTTGATCAGCGGCGAGCTTGAGCATCGCTGGGCGCGAAGCCCTACAGCTGTACTTGGACTCCGAGCTTCAGCGGCCTGCTTCGATCGCCGCGTCTATGCAATGCCGCATGCCAGATCGACCGCATACACAAAGCCCCGCTCAAGGCGGGGCTTTGTGCTTACGCGTGGTGTTCCTCAGCGACTCATCCGCGCCGCCGCATCTGCAGGCCGGCGACACCCAACAACAGCAGCATCAGGCTCAGCAGTGCCCACGGCGCATCTACCGGAACCACAGTAGGGCTCGGGTTTGACGGCGGCGTCGGGCCGACCGCGTCTTCGTTGTTTGGGTCGATCGGATCGAACTGGTCGCCGCGCACCGTCGCCACGTTGCGGTAGTTGCCTGTCGCACGCACGCGCACCTGCATCACCAGGGTCTCAGTCTGGCCCACCGCAAGGTTGCCCACGGTCCACAGGGGCGCGGTGTAGCTGCCCTGGCTCGGCGTGGTGCCCAGCAGGTCATAGCCCGAGGGCAGCGCGTCGGTCACCACCACATTGGTCGCCGCCGCCGGGCCGTTGTTGCGCACGCGCAAGGTGAAGTTGATCACCTGGCCGAAGCTCGGCGTCATCTGATCCACCGTCTTGATGACCTGCAGATCGGCGATCGCCAGCGGGTGCGTCGTGGTGCACGGCGAGCACACCGGATCCGGGTCGCCGCCGCTGCCGCTGATCGTCACGCTGTTGCTCACCGTGCCGGTTGCACCTGCCTGCACCGTCGCCGTGTAGCTCAGGCTGTAGCTGCCCACTGCGGTGCCGCTCGGCAGGCTGCAGACCAGCGGCTCACCCGCGCCGCAGGTGAACGGGCCCGCCGTCACCGCGCCGCGCAGCAGGCCGGCGCCCAGGGTGTCGGTGAGCTGGAAGGCCGCCGTCAGCGGCGCATCCGAAACGGTCGCCTGCAGGGTGTAGGTGATGGTGTTGCCGACCACCACCAGGCTGCCGCTGGCCAGGTTGGCCGTTTTCGCCAGGGCGACGTTGGGGCCGCCCACCGGGGTGGTGATGGTGCTGTTGCAGCGCGCCGCGGCCGGGCAGCCCGGATCGCCGCCGCCGCTCACGCTCGCCGTGTTCTGCACGCTCGGAATCGCAGCGGCCGTCGGCGTCACCGGGATCACGAAGTTGACCGTGGTGCTGACCGCTAGGCCAGAGGCAATGGTGCAGGTCACGGTCTGAGCTGAGGCCGTGCAGCCGGCTGGCAGCGTGCCCAGATTCAGGCTGGCCGGCACTGCGTCGGTCACCGTCGCCACCGCTGTGGTTGCCGCGCTGCCGGTGTTCTGCACGCTCAGCGTGTAGCTCGCCGGCGTGCCGACCACGAAGCTCGCTGCGCTGGCCGTCTTGGTGATGCTCAGCTGCGGGGCGTTGACCGGCGTGATCTCGGTATCCGAGCAGCGCACGGCAGCCGGGCAGGTCGGATCACCACCGCCGACAACGTTGGCGGTATTGGTGACGCTGGGCTGTGCGGCGGCAGTCGGCGTCACCGGAATCACGAAGCTCACGTTCGCAGCCGGTGCGAGGCCGGCAGCAATGGTGCAGGTGACGGTTTGGCCGGTGGCCGAACAGTTGGCCGGCATGGCGCCGAGGGTGAGGCTCGCGGGCACGGCGTCAGTGATGGTGGCGGCCGCGGTGGTTGCGATGCTGCCGCTGTTGGTCACCTGCAGGGTGTAGCTGGCCGGCGTGCCGACCACGAAGCTCGCTGCGCTGGCCGTCTTGGTGATGCTCAGCTGCGGCGAGTTGACCGGCGTGATCTCGGTATCCGAGCAGCGCACGGCAGCCGGGCAGCCGGGATCACCGCCGCCGCTGACGCTGGCGGTATTGGTGACGCTGGGCTGGGCAGCGGGAGTCGGCGTCACCGGAATCACGAAGCTGACGCTGGCAGACGGTGCGAGGCCTGCAGCAATCGTGCAGGTGACGGTCTGGCCTGCGGCCGAACAGTTGGCCGGCATCGCACCCAAGGTCAGTGAGGCCGGCACCACGTCGGTCACGGTCGCGACGGCGGTGTTCGCCGCGCTGCCGGTGTTGGTCACCTGCAAGGTGTAGCTCGCCGCCACGCCGACCGTGAAGCCCGCACTGGCGGTCTTGGTGATCGTCAGCTGCGGCGAGTTGACCGGCGTGATCTCGGTGTCGGAGCAGCGCGCTGCGGCCGGGCAACCCGGGTCGCCGCCGCCGTTGACGCTGGCGGTATTGGTGACGCTGGGCTGTGCGGTGGCGGTCGGCGTCACCGGAATCACGAAGCTGACGCTGGCAGACGGTGCGAGGCCGGCGGCGATCGTGCAGGTCACTGTCTGGCCTGCGGCGGAACAGCCGGCCGGCATCGCACCAAGGGTGAGGCTGGCTGGCACGGCGTCAGTGACGGTGGCGACCGCGGTGGTTGCGATGCTGCCGCTGTTGGTCACCTGCAAGGTGTAGCTGGCCGGCGTGCCGACCACGAAGCTCGGCGCACTGGCGGTCTTGGTGATCGTGAGCTGCGGCGAGTTGACCGGCGTGATCTCGGTGTCGGAGCAGCGCGCTGCGGCCGGGCAACCCGGGTCACCGCCGCCGCTGACGCTGGCGGTATTGGTGACGCTCGGCTGAGCAGCGGCGGTTGGCGTCACCGGGATCACGAAGCTCACGCTCGCTGACGGCGCGAGGCCGGCCGCAATCGTGCAGGTGACCGTCTGGCCTGCGGCGGAACAGCCGGCCGGCATGGCACCAAGGGTGAGGCTGGCCGGCACGGCGTCAGCGATAGTGGCGACCGCTGTGGTTGCGATGCTGCCGCTGTTGGTCACCTGCAAGGTGTAGCTGGCCGGCGTGCCGACCACGAAGCTTGCTGCGCTGGCGGTCTTGGTGATCGTCAGCTGCGGCGAGTTGACCGGCGTGATCTCGGTGTCGGAGCAGCGCGCTGCGGCCGGGCAACCCGGGTCACCGCCGCCGCTGACGCTGGCGGTATTGGTGACGCTGGGCTGTGCGGCGGCAGTCGGCGTCACCGGAATCACGAAGCTGATGCTTGCCGACGGAGCGAGACCCGCGGCGATCGTGCAGGTCACTGTCTGGCCTGCGGCGGAACAGTTGACCGGCATCGCACCCAAGGTCAGTGAGGCCGGCACTGCATCCGTCACCGTCGCCACTGCGGTGGTCGCAGCCGTACCGCTGTTGGTGACCTGCAGGGTGTAGCTGGCCGGCGTGCCAACCACGAAGCTCGCCGCACTCGCTGTCTTGGTGATCGTCAGCTGCGGCGAGTTGACTGGCGTGATCTCGGTGTCCGAGCAACGCACTGCAGCCGGGCAACCCGGGTCACCGCCGCCGCTGACGCTGGCGGTATTGGTGACGCTGGGCTGTGCGGCGGCAGTCGGCGTCACCGGAATCACGAAGCTGATGCTGGCCGACGGAGCGAGACCCGCGGCGATCGTGCAGGTCACCGTCTGGCCTGCGGCGGTGCAGCCCGCCGGCAGCGTGCCGAGGGTCAACGAGGCAGGCACAGCGTCGGTCACAGTGGCGGCGGCGGTAGTCAACGAGCTGCCGGTATTGGTGACCTGCAGGGTGTAGCTGGCAGGAACCCCGACGACAAAGCTGGCGCCGCTGGCGGTCTTGCTCAAACTGAGCACCGGCGGATTCACCGGGTGGGTGGTGGTGCACGGTGAGCAGATCGGAGTGGGGTCGCCGCCGTTCGCCGAAATCACCACAGCGTTGTTCACCGAGCCCACGGCCGAGGTGTTGACGCTCGCGCTGTAACTCAGCGGATAGGTTCCGATCGGGGTGCCGGCGGGCAGGCTGCAGATCAGCGGGTTGGTTGCATTGCAGGTAAACGCGCCAGCCGTGATTGATCCGAGCGTAAGCCCAGTGCCCAGCGTGTCCGTGAGCTCCAGCGCACTGATCAACGGTCCACCCGTGATCACTGCCTGCACCGTGTAGGTGATGGTGGCGCTGATGTTGACCGCACTGCCGCTGGCGGGCGCCGAGCTCTTGCTGACGCTGACCTCTGGTTGAGTCTGGATCAGGGTGCTGCCATTGGCGGTGTTGTTGGCGATGCTGTTTTCGGGCGTGCTGGTGCTGATGCTGGAAGACACCGGCACCGTCCCTGGGGCTGGCGCGGTGTACTGGAAGTTGAGACTGAAACCATCGCCCGGCGACAGGCTGGTGGGCAGACCGGTGAAGCTCACCACGCAGGTGCCCGGGTCAACGCTGAAGGTGGCCGGGGCGATGCCGGGGAAGTCGATGCCCGCCGGGCAGTTGCCCGGGCTGCCGATGGTCACGCTGTAGACCAGACCCTCGGCCGTTGATGTGGCCGCGCCAAGATTGCTGAAGCTCACGATGCCGGCGACGGTGGAACCTGTTGCGGCCGAAGCCGGCACAGTCACCGTGGTAGCGACGTCGGAAACGATGATGTCAGTGCTGCCGCTGGCGCTGTTGGGCGCGATCTGGCCTGGCGCCTCGTTGGTGGCGCTGATGGTGGTCTGCACCACCTGTGGGCCACTGTTCGGGGCCGGGTAGCTGAACTCGAATACCAGCTGCGAGGTGGGCTGGATCGCAGCGGGCAAAGTTGCAGGCAGGCCTGCGAAGGTGACCACGCAGGTGGTGGGGTTGTAGCTGGCCACCGTGACGCCGGGGGGCAGTACGGTGAAATTGACGCTGGCCGGACAATTGCCCGGGGTGCCGATCCGCGCGGTATAGCCAACGCCGGTAGCCTCGGTGTCACCGGCGTTGTAGAACACCAGGGTGCCGAACACGGTCTGGCCCGGAAACGCGCTGCTGTCCACGGTGACCACGGTGCCAACATCCGCACCGACCACCGGCGGAATGATGATCACCGGCTCGGAGAACGAAGGCGTACGCTCAAGCGCCCATGTGTCCAGCCCCTTGGCGGTTCCAAAATGCGCGGCTGCCGCGTTCAGGCAATCGGTATTGGGGTCTTCGCTCGCCTGCGGGTAGAACCGATAGAAGATCCCGGCGCCATTGAAGTTGGAGTCGCTGGAGTCGACGCCCAGCAGCGAATGGTTCGGGCTCGGCTGCACCTGTAGATGCCCGGCACCGCACAGGTGGCCGTTAAGCTCGCCCACCGCAGTGCCGTTGCGAGTGACATAGCCGCGATCGTCGAAGTAGACGATGGCGTCCTGCGAACCGTTCAACTTGCGCACGGTGGGGCCGCCGAGCGCCATGCCCTCGGTGTCGATGATCGGGAAATGAACTTCGCCGTTGCGACCTGCGATGCGGTAGCGGTACCCGTTACCCACGGGAAACAGCGCGCCCGTGTTGTCGCGGCCGTTCCACCACACCGTATGGGTGCCCGACAGCGCGTTGCCGGTCAACACTTTGTTGGACGGGTTTGCCGGATCGAAATCGACACCGTCGCGGCTGACCACGATCTCGTAGGTCAAGGTGTTGATGGTCGTGAAGGTGAACACGCCACCGGCGCCCAGCGTGGTGGTGTCACCGCTGATCGTGCCGGTGAAGGTCACACTCGTCAGCTGCGGCACCGGGGGCACCGCGGGCAGGCCAAGGGCACCGAGCACGCGGCTCACTTCAGCGGCGTTGGCGCCGGCTTCGCGCACGTCGGAAAAGAAAATCGGATATTCAGGGGCCTGCGCGACGATGCCGCTGCCGCCGGGCAGAATATTCGTCGCCAGCTGGTTGTCACCGCGCACGTTCTTGTACAAGGGCGAGCCGCCATCGAGGAAGCCGGCCCGGTTCGCGTACAGCGCGTAGGCAAACGGATCCAGCGCGTTCATGCGCTGCTCGTAGCGATAGCCGTCTTCAGTGATGTAGTAGAGCGTGTGGAACACTCGGCCGGCGACACCGTTGCCGCCGGTGCGTCCGATCCATGCATAGGTGAATACGCGAGCGTTGATATCGGTGCGTGTGCTCGCATCGGCGCGGATCTGCACCTCCCAGGCCGACACCCGGTTAGCCAGGATGAGCGGGGGATCGCTGGCAGGCACTGCGTTCTCGGTCTGAGTGCCGGACGACGCGCCCGTGAAGCGCACACCGTAGACGCCGCTGATCGGGGCACGGTAGGCGCAGGGCAGCCAGCCATTGAGTGCCGTCGTTGTGCCGTCGGCGCTGTTGGGCCCTGCCAATTCGGCCGCGCGGGTGGCGATGATGCCGCGCCCGGTGCCACCAAAGCTGCCCACGGGCGGGCTGGTGGAGGAACAGGTGAAATCGGCGGTACCTGGAACAGTCTCCAAGCCGCGCGCTCCAAAACCCTGCGGGTTGTAGACGAAGATGTCGCCGCCATTGTCGCGATTACGCGAGCCCAACAGGATCAACTCACCCGCTTGCGCGTACACGTACAGGAACTGTCGGTTGCGAGCGACGCCCGCATAGGTGTTGTTGTCGATCACGTCCATTGGCGCACGCGCGCCTGCGACGGGGTAGCTCGCAGGGAAAAGCGTGCGGCTGCCTTCCGCCAGGGTTGTCGCTGAGCCGAACAGTGCAGCTGCGCCGGCCAGTGTCGCCAGCAAGAAGGCTTGCACTCGTGAACGTCGCGCGGGCGCGCGGCGGGGGGACGTATCGATAGTCAAGATCAGCTCCTGGGATGGCAGACAGCAGTGCCGGCTGGCGCCTCTTGAAAGGCGCGACGGCGGTGTGATGCGACGCGCTGCGAATCTGCACGAAATGCGCCAAGCAGTGTGCGTAAGTTCGCAAAAAATGAAAAGTTTTGTGCCGAGCTGTGCGCGCTCCGTCAACAACCGCGTGTGCGCGTAGTCCAGCGCTCGGCGGACTGGGGTTGCAACCGCGAATGCCAGGAACGATGCCTGGGGCCGGCGTGTCCCTGTTCGGCCTGCGCTTGGCTGCTTTGGCTCGCCAGCGTTCGGAAAGCTGACGCCCGGGGTCACTCGGCGACGCATTGCGGGGCGGCCGAACCCGAATTCACGCCAGGTCGGCAACGAGGCGGGGACAGGGTTTGATCAGGTTCCCGCGATTCGCGGACTCGGCAGGGTGCAGCCGACAGTACCCGCCGAGCCCGCTCGTGCCGCGACAGGGCGCCTTCGAAGCAGTTCCCCGAAACGTGAATTTGACACATGCTTCTAAATGCAACGCGGCCTATAAAGGCATCGCATTCGCATCCGAGCCCAAGCCCATGCCGATCCGTTCGATCCGCCCGAACCCGCTCGCGCGCCGACTCAGCTATGTCGCCTACGCCGGCCTGCTGCTGACGACGCTGGTGCTACTGGGGCGCGTCGAGGCCGCCGAATTCACCCCGACGCGCACCGACGAGATCCACCCCAATCCGCACATCGGCTTCATGCTCTGGGGCACCACCCCCGGCAGCGCCAATCACTACGGCGCGCGGATCCATCACGTCTACGTGCCGTGGCGGGAGATCGAAACCAGCGACCAGGAGTTCGACTGGGCCGGCTTCGAGCAGCGCCGCCTGCAGCCGCTGATCAACGCCACCCCGAACGCCACCTTCGTCCTGCGGCTGGTGGCCGACTATCCCGACGGCAGCTTCAGCGGGCTGAGCACCTACTACACCGGTGGTCAGCTCCAGCGCGACTATCCGCTGTTTCTGGAGCAGGCGCCGCTGAACATTCCGGCGGTCGACTACAGCAGCTGTGACGGCGACGGCCCCGGCCGCACGCCGGACTGGAACCATCCGCAGATGGCACTGCAGATGACCCAGCTGATTACCGCCCTGGCGGCCCGCTACGACGGCCATCCGCGGATCAGTGCGATCCAGGTCGGACTGCTCGGCCTGTGGGGTGAATGGCATCAGTCGGGCTGCACGCAGAACGCGCCCGCCGCCGCGATCAAGGCCAGCGTGCGCGATGCCTATGCCGCGGCCTTCAGCCGAACGCCGCTGCAGACCCGCTACGCGCGCAATCCGGATGCGCTCGGCGTCGAGTTCGGCTTCCATGAGGACTACTTCCCGTCCTTCACCGCGCTGTGCTCGCGCTTCAGCCCGGCGATGCCGCGCTGCAGTTCCGGCGGCGACTGGAACCTGGAATGGGCGATGGCCAATGTCACGCCGGGCTCGCGCGACAACTGGCGCAGCGGGCCGATCTCCGGCGAGAGCCCCTTCAGCGACCAGAAGAACACCTGGACCGCGCGCACCGCCGATGTGCTGAGCCTGTTGCGCGACTACCACTTCAGCTTTCTCGGCCCAGCCGGCAAGCATCAGGAATCCGGCCACAGCAGCGCGATGAACCAGATTCGCGCCGGCCTGGGCTATCGCCTGCATGCCGATCGCGTCAGCCTGCCGGACAGCCTGGTGCCCGGCCAGCCTTTCAGCCTGAGCGTCGAACTTGCCAACAGCGGCGTGGCACCGCTGTATCACGGCCATGTGCTGGCGATCGATGGCCTCGACAGTGGCGGAGTCACTCGCTTCACCCTGCTGCTGGGCGCCGACCTGCGCGACGCCCTTGCCGGCACACCGCTGCTGATCAGCGAAACCCACAGCCTGCCGACCAACAGCGCTACCGGCAGCCACAGCCTGCGGCTGCGCCTGATGCCGCTGGTGCCGGGCAGCCCGATCGTGCTGTTGAACAGCGGCCCCCGCGATGCCGACGGCCGGGTCGTGCTGGGCTCGATCAATGTGCTCAGCGCGGCAAACGGCCCGCTGTTCGGCGACGGTTTCGAGGCGCTGTAGCCCTCGCGCCTCAGCGCCAGCTCTGCCGCAGCCGCACCCAGGCCCGCAGCATCACCAGCGGGCCCAGCACCCACTGCACGAGCAACACCAACCACACCAGACCCGGCACCTCACGCCACTGTGGCGCTGGCGATGTTCCGCCAAAGCCCGGCGCCGGCGGCTGGCTCAGGTTGTAGAGCAGGGCCGCCTCGCCCAGCAGCGGCGCATCGGCGACATCCGACAGCAGACGCGGCAGCAGCAGCCGACCGTTCGGCAGCGGAACGCTAGCCGCGATCGCCTGCAGCGCCACCGCGCGCGCCTCGCGCTGATCACCCAGGCTGCGCGCTGCGCCCAAGCCGAACGCCGTGGCCGAAGTGCCGAAGCCAGCCAGCACCGGCCCGGAATCGACGTCCATATAGAAACCATCGCCGCGGCCGTGCTCGAACTCGCGCCAGCCGCTCAGCCAGAAGCCCTGCGACCAGAATTGCTCACGATGCCGCGCCGCCCACGCGCGCGCGGCCTGCGGCCAGACGAATGGCGCGGAATGCAGCAGCCAGGCGTTGGCACAGCCGCGCACCTCGGTCGCCTCTTCGCCGAACCACGCATACGGCGGCAGCGCGAACTGCGGCGCCATCGCGTCGACAAAGCCGCGTAGACCCTGCGCAGCGAGCGCGCTGTGGTCTGTGCCCAGCACCGCATCGGCGCGCAGAATCGCATGCCACGCCGCAGCCACATCGGCGGGAAACGTCTGTTCGGGATAGTCCGCCAACAGACCCGTCTCCGAGCCCGCCAACTCCCGCGCCAAGCCCTGCACCTGCTGCAGCAACAGTTCACGATGAGGGCTCTCGCCGGTCAGCCGAAGCTGTGTCGCCAAGCCATCAATCAGCAGCATCCGGTAGAACACATTCTCGCGGCTCAGATACTCCGCAGCGCCCCAATGCTGCTGCACCCAGCTCGCCTGCCCCGGATCGGCCAGCAGGTCGGCCGAGGCATCGATCGCCGCGCGCGCGTAGACGGCTGGCCGATCGCTCGTTGGTGCGCGCTGCCAGGCCTGATCCAGATTCTCGGTGGCGCGCAGAAAGAACACGCTGCCGAACAAAGGCCACTCGGTGCCGGCGATGTCATGCATCGACAGCCGCGCCGCCGCGCCGCTGGCGACCCGCTCACGCGCCCAGTCCGCGTACACCGGCGCCAGTGCCCGATGCCAACGCCAGGCCTTGCGCGGCGGGCTCCGGCCCACCCAGATTCCGATCCAGCAGCGCACGCGTAAGCTCGAAGCCCGGCCACAGCAGCAGACAGAAGCTCACCGCGGCGAGCGCGAGGGCGTAGACGGTCAGGAGCGTGCGGCGCATGGGGTGGCCTCGGTGGTTGAAGGGCGGCGGCCTACTCGTACAGCGACGAAGAAGCCGCAGGCGAATACTCGCTGGCCAGAAAATCAATGCCTAGCAGCACGTCGAGGTTGGCTTCGATCAGGGTCTGCAGCGGGTTCTCAAGGTCCGAGGCATCGCCCTGCAGCTCGGCGGCCTTGCCAGCGGTGAGGCGGAACAGGCGAATGGCACTGATGGGGCGGTGGATCTCGTTCGTGTTGGCCGCTGGGGCGATCGCTATAGATAGAAGCACACACGCCAGCCATTCCCGATGGTGTCTACAGCGTTGACAGATTTCCCAACCGGAGAGCGTCGAGCCAGAACTGGGCTGTTTCGGACACTCGCCGCTTCCGCTGAGTGGCTGGACCGTATTCGCCTGCCGCAACCGTCGCACACCCTTTCGTGGTGCCATGTTGCTGCCAGGCGCACTCGCGCCGCGCATGTCTCGCATGGCGGACACGCTGCGTAGCTGCGATGCAGCCTGGAATCGGTGAGTTGCGTTTTGACGATGGCGGGTCACCGGCGCGACTGCTCCAGGTGTCACCGGCTCCCCCCGGGACGCGTAGCCGGATGCAGTCGATGCGGGACATGAGTGCAGCCGCCGCGCTTCCCTGTTCTTGTCGGACCGCCGCAGGACCAGAGAGCTCCAGTTCAATCGCGACGTTCTCCAGCGGGGCACGGCGGGCGTCTTCCTCGCGGTGGCCACTGCTCTCGTCAAGTTGCTTCTGCAGCGCTTCAAGCTCGGCGTCGATCTTCGCGCGGTCGCGGCGGCTTTGGTAGATCGCGTGGATGCTCTGCTGGATGCTCACGTCACCACCACCAGGGCAAGTGTTGTAGACGCGGCCTCGGTTGGCGAAACACGGTCGCCCACAGCAGCAAGGCCGGCAGCTTTCAGGGCCTCGAAAGCGGCACTCAAGCGCTGCTTGGCAAGGAGCGGCGAAGCGGCGGGCAGGTCAGTACCAGCGCGAATTCGAGGCTTGCGTGGACCATTTTTTCACCGGTGTCTTGCCCGCCGAAGAGCCGAGCGAGGCCCCGGACTCGGCGACCCTGGTGCGCAGCCTGGCTGCTGGATACGGGGACCACCTGGCCGGACTCCTCGACCAGCAGATCGAGCTGGCCAGCTACTTCCGCTTCCTGCTGTCGCTCTTTCCCGACCGCGCGGAGCTGGTTCGGGGCCGCCAGCAAGCCGTCGAGGCAGAGCCCGACTTTACCGGTCCGATAACGCCGACGGACGGGTTCTTCGACCCCGACCGCCCGAAGCCTTCGCCTGCCAGGTCACGGCCACCCTTGAGGGCCAGGGCCTGCTCTGGGCCTGGGCGGCCGAACCGACCGCGGAGCGGATTCGTGACTCCTTCATCCGATGCGCCGAGGGCTTGGTCGACGGAATGAGCTCCCGTGGCTGAGCGCAGCGGTCGTTTCGAGCCAAGGGCCAGCATCATTTCCAGCGAGGCGCGGGGCACTGAATCAATCAGATACTGCACCGCGCTCCCGCTGCCCGCGCCAGTTCGAGGCACGATACTCCGCCACTTTCGGCAGTTCTCATGCAATGGTTGAGATCGTGCGCCCGAACGCCCAGCGCATCGGTGCCCTGATCCAGGGCACCGCGGGCCGCTCTTATGTTGGCTTCAATATGGACCTCGGCATCGATCCCGGGGTGTCACGGCACGGCGAGAACGCGCGCAAGTCCGAGCTTATGGCCGAGGCCGGCATGCTCGCCCACTTGGCCCTGCAGAGCGCGACCAGCAACGCCGCCAAACCGCTGGGCGAATGGGAAAGCCAGGGCAGCCTGGAGGTTGGCAAGTTGGCCGATGTCGTCGCTGTGGCCGACAACCCGATCGAAACCAGCAGCCTGATGCGCAATGTGCCCTGCGTGATGAAGGCCGGCGCCGTGGTCAAGGCGCCCCGAGGCCTTCCGTCAATGCGATGAACGTGGACGGAAACGGGGGCGCGCTGGCGCCCCGTTCTGATTGTCCTGGCGGATACTCTCACGCCTCCGCTGGCGCGGGCTCGCCGGCATCGAGATAGCGCTGGAAGCAGAAATCGCAGACCGCACGGAAGTTCGCCACCTCCAGCACCACAGCGTTGATCTCGCCCTCGCGCTGGATCACCGCCTCGCAGCCCCCGCACCAGATCGCCGGTGTCGGCTCATCCGCTGCGTGCTCGGGCTCGAAGTAGAACAGGCGCTGCGGGCTCGTCGCGCGCAGGTTCTGGAACAGATGGTCGCAGACGAAGCGCGCCTCGCGCTCGCCGTGGGTGCCGCACTGCAACGTGTTCGCCATGCCTGGTCCTCTGATCTTCCGCGTCCGGTGTTCGAGGTGCCGCGCTCAGCGAAGCGAGGCCTTGACCAGCAGAGACCAAAGCCCCAGCACGGCCACGAAGTTCAGCATGAACACCAGCCCGCGCAGGCGCACGTTGGTGGTGAACACCTGCACCGCGCTGTGCAGCACTCGACCGGCGATGAAGGCCCAGGCCAGCAGCAGAGCGGCGCCCGATGGGCTCGGCAGCAGCAGACAGGCCAGATGGAAGAACAGCGGCCACTCGAACTGATTCGACAGATTGGCGCTCAAGCGCGGCTCGATCGTGGCGAACGGATTCGAACCATCCGCTCGACGGCCGATGCCCCAGACCTTGGGCGCACGCGCCACGGTCAGCGCGGCATACAGCAGCGCGGCCAAGGCCAAATGCGCGGCCATGGGCAGGATCAACGGGTTCAGCATTGGCGGAGCTCCTCGCGAACGGTGCTGCGAAAGGTACAGACTTGCGCGGTGCCTGAATCGGCCACGTGCGACGAATACAGATCACTGCCGCCGCCATCGCCAGCGCTCGGGGAGACTCTGTGATGGGTGCCCGAGGTGTCCGTTCGCCTTCTCGCTCCGCGCGCACTTCTGTCCTGCAAGCCCAGCAGCACTGTCCAAAGCTGTTCGCTCCACCAGCCAGCAGCCAGCGGCCAAGCCGAGAATCGGCGGAAAAGCGGACCGCGCAGGAGGATTTGGAGCCCGGCCAACCCAAGTCCGACAGGCTGCTAGAGGGCAGGGCTGGCGCCCAGCAGGCTCAGCACACTGGTGAGCGTTGCTTTGCGCAAGCGCTCGCGATCCAGATCGGGCTGCATGGCCAAGCGCACCGTCAGGCCCTCGAACAGCGCGTTCAGCAGCTCGACCAAGGCGGGCGCGGGCACCTGCGGCTTGATCAGGTCGCGCTTTCGCAGGGCCTCGACGCTCTCCAGAAGCGCCTGTCGCCCGAGTTGATCCTCGCGTCGTAGAGCCGCCATCAAGGGTGCATTGCGGCAGGCCTCGGCCATCACCTCCATCTGCAGTCGCAACAGTGCCGGGTCCAGTACTTCGCCGAGCAGCGTGTCCACGATCGCGGCGAGTTCCTGCCTCGGTCGGTCACTGGTCGCGAGCGATTCGAACATCGTCACCGACTGCGCGCGGCTCACTTCTGCGAAGGTCAAGACGAGTGAGTCCTTGTTGGCAAAGTAGCGATAGAGCAGGCCCATGCTCAGGCCGGCCGCCTTGGCGATTTCGGCCATGCTCGTTTGGTGAAAGCCTTTTTCGGCAAAGCAGACACCTGCCGCCTGAAGAATCTGCTGGCGGCGCTGTTCTTGGAGTTCCGGGTTCGCGGTGCGCATGGTGAGGATTCGCTGAATGAGCGCTCAGTCTACCTTGACCGGCGAGCAGTCGATACATAAAGTGAACGCTCACTCATTTATGGAGCTGGGCCGTGGACGTTCTCCCCGCGTTTCCCCCGAGCGGCATCGAGCAGTGGCTGGGCCTCGCGGCCGCGGTGCTGGGCGCGTTGCTGCTGGTCTTCCTGCCGTTCGAACTGTGGCAGCGCCATCGCGCCGGAACGTTGAATCGCAAGGCGGTGCTGGAGATGCTGGCCTCGGCGAGCGTGACCGTGCCAGCCGTCCTCATGGGCGGCGTGGTGCTGGGCTTCATCACCGCGCTGTGGGGCGGGGCTGCGGCACTCAGCCCATGGTCGATCCCAACTACCCCATGGACGGCGCTCGCGTGCGGGTTGCTGGTCGACCTCCTGTACTACTGGGATCATCGATGCGCGCACCAGTTTCGCCCGTACTGGGCGGTCTCCCATTCGGTGCATCACAGCTCGCATCAGTTCGACCAAACCACCGCATTGCGCGTGTCGTTCGTGGACGGATTTCTCTCGCCTTGGTTCTACCTGCCGGCGGTGTTCGTCGGCTTCAATCCGGTGCTCGTGGCTGCCTGCTTTGGCCTGATTCTGGCGTGGCAGCAGTGGATTCACACCGAGACCGTCGGTCGCTTGCGGTGGTTCGATGGCTGGCTCAACACGCCGTCCAACCATCGCGTGCACCACGGTGTGCAAGTGCAGTACATCGACAAAAACTACGGCGCGGTCTTGATGATTTGGGATCGCCTGTTCGGCACGTTCGCGCGCGAAGAAGAACCTGTGCGCTACGGGCTCACACAAGCTATCGACAGCAGCAACCCGTGGACCATCCACACACTGGAGATCGGGCGCTGGTGGCGCGATGTGCGTGCTGCTCGCAGTGGCCCGGAGCTGTGGGGCGCGCTGGTGTCCATGCGCAAGTCTGCGGGCCAAACGAAAGGTGCGGCCTGAGCTGCCACCCCCTCTGCTGGATCAGCGCCATTGCAGCTTGCTGGATTTGGCGGCTCGCCGGCTTCGTTGAGGCAAACAGCGCCGACGTTGCCGATTCCGATTGATCGATAAACGGATTGCGATTGCCTTGGTAGCCTTGCACTGCATCATCGCGCAGGCGTTCCTGTGCATTGGGCGGGTCGTGCTGATGCCAGGTCAGCACAGTGCTCAGCAGGCCCACGTCGCGTCGCAAGAAGCAACCGGACTGACAACGCATTGTGAGAACCAGAACCAGTCATCCTGGATACGACTCACGACCTTGAGCGTGTCGTTGCAACGAGGCGTGCGCGCAGGGGATGGAGAGGGAACACGCAGGCCATCCACCCGCCACACCCAGGGAACAAGGTCTCGTTCAGCGCGATCTGGCAAAGCAGCCGCATGTGGCTTCCCTGCTCCGGCCCCAACGGCCAGCGGGGCGGCCCGATCCAAACCGGCTGCCCCCCGAACTTGGTCGCCGGCCCATAGATCGCCTGCGGCGGACCGTTGATTTCAAAGGATGTGCTCTGCACTAAAGCTCACTTTCGTGAGGAGTATGACCTTGCGAATCGGCAGGCGCAGCTGCCAGAAACGTAGCGCAGCCCAGGCGATCAGATCCGAAAGCACATGCGGCTCTGCATTCGGTTGACAGCCTGGAAAACTGCGATCAGTCTTGCTCTCGGCTCGCCTGAACTGTGCTGGCGTAGAACTCTTGCCTCAAAGCACCATTACGCTGAGCCTCACACGCGCAGTTTGGCTGCGAGCCTGTCCACGAGGCATCACATCGACCAGTGACCCAGACTCGCCCGCCGTGCGCGCGGCGCGCTGGGCTCGACCACCCCACGTTGGAGGAAGACACATGCGCAACGCTTCGATGAGGAAAACACGCGCGCTCCGCGCGCTTGCCGCCACATGTGCGATCGCCGTTGGTTCTTCACTACTGCCCGTCATGGCACAAGCAGAGCAGCCCGCGAAAAACTGGATGAGTGAGTACGTCAAGCTGCGTGTTGCCGAACGCACAATGGCAGCGATGCCTGACCTGCGCGAGGCTGACATCGAGAAGATGATGGGGCCGATGATCGTTGGCGGCACGCTGGCCACCGCCTCTGACAACCCATTCCAGGTGGCCTTGCTGCAGAGGAACATTGCGAACACCGCCAACGCCCAGTTCTGTGGCGGCACGCTCTACAAGGCCAACTACATCATCACCGCCGCACACTGCAGCGACTTCGTCACCACAGGTCAAGTCCAGGTTCTGACTGGCACCCGCAGGCTCGATGGCAGTGGCGTACGCCGCAATGTGACGCGCATTGTGATCCACCCGAGCTACAACGCGAGCACCTACGACTATGACGTCGCGGTGTGGCAGCTCTCATCATCGGCAACAGGCGCCCCCCTCGCATCGCTTGCGACAGCGGACCCAGCGCAGGGCACGGCTCTGCTGGCCACCGGTTGGGGTGCAACCTCGGAAGGCGGCAGCTCACCGATCGACCTTCGAAAGGTATCCGTACCGCTGGCCAGCCGTACGAACTGCAACGACTCCAACTCCTACAGTGGAGAGATCACCAGCCGGATGCTCTGCGCAGGCCGCGACAGTGGCGGCATCGACACCTGCCAAGGTGACTCAGGGGGTCCGCTCGCCCGCGGTTCCGTGCTGACCGGCATCACGAGTTGGGGCAACGGGTGCGCAAGCCCGAACTACTTCGGCGTCTACACGCGCATTTCGAACACTGCAATCCGCAACTTCATCACCGGCATTGCCGGATCCTGACCTGCGCGCAATCGAGCTGCAGGCAGGCCAGATCGAGTCCAACAGTCCACCGCACTCACCCGCGATCGTGAATGTCGCAGGCCAGGGCGACGTTCTCTACACGACATGCGCCGGCCTTGGGTCGGCGCATGTCAGCAGACCAGCATCCCAGTGCGCGGCGCCGATCCGGCCAGGTGCCGAGAGGCGACGCCATCCGAGGCTCCGCGTGGGGCGATCACAGGCACAGAGCGCTATGCAGTTTCGCCTCGACCTTGACGAAAGCGCCATGCGCGGACCAAAGCTCGGGGCAGGTCTGATCAGCCGAGAACGCAGCTTCCCCGCCTGCGCCAACCGGGCGTAGAGGCGATGAATCATGCGTCGGCCACCCGCGCACAGGCCAGCAGCGTGTCGTCTTCGGCTCGGACAACCCGTGTCGCCGGAAAGACGGCGCCGGGTCCGATCGCCAGGCCGCAGCTTGCGCCTGCCCACGAAAACGTCCCGCATCGCTGCGGGGCTTCCGTTTCCGGATCCTTCCAAAGCGACAGCGGCCGCTAGCGGTCGCCGTGCGTCGTGCATCGAGCTGCAGGACTTGGAAGTCCATGCCACTCATGCTGCCGATGCCGTGAGCGTGGTCACCGCCGGCCGGGGCGTCCTTCTTTGCAGCTCGGCGACCATGGCTTCGGTGGTGATCACCAGGCCGGCGTTGGCGCGAAGCACCTGGTAGCCGCGAAGCGGCCCAACCAGGCTGCGCTCTGCGCGCCGTGTCATGAACTGCCGACAGTGGGCCCAGCCAACGCGCAAAGCAGCGTGTGCTCGGGCTCGAGGCGCGCGCAACCTGCAGCGACCTAGGCAAGCGAGCGCTGACCCCGGACCTTGTCACTCCCTCCGACGCAATGGCTTGGCCTTGCGTGGGCTGCGTCGCGGGGTCGCGCCGTCCTGCGGATCACGCCAGACCATGTAGACATCGGCTCGGGCGTAGTGCGAATCGGGCTTGATCGAGGGCTGCCGCTCGAACCCGAGGCTCTCGTACAGCCGCAGGGCCGGAATGAGCTTGCTGTTGGTCTCGAGGAACAGTCTCTGGCCGCCGCGGCGGCGGAACTCCGCAATGGCCGCCTCCAGCAACGCGCGGCCGATACCCAGCCCCTGGCGCGACTCGTCCACGGCCATCTTGGTGAGTTCGTAGGATTTGGCCGCATCCGGCAGCAGCGCGCAGGTGCCCACCACGTCGTCGCCGAGCATCGCGAACAGGATGCTGCCGCCTCGGGCGAGGATCTCCGGCTCCGGGTTGGATAGCACGCGATGGTCGATTTCCTCGACATAGAAGTATCGACGCAGCCAGGCTTCGTTGAGCCGAAGGAAGTGCGGCGCGAGCGCGGGCGCGTAAGGCACGATCCGCAATGCGTCGCGGGCGGCTCCGGCGCCGCGCGCGAGCACTTCGTCGGCGAGTGTCGGCGTGATCACCCTCTCGAACGTCGTCAGCGCATGCAACAGGTCGATGCCATGCGCGTGGCAGTGCGCGGCGTAGACGTCCTCGATGGCGCGCCAGTACGGCTTCGCCCTGCGCAGTTCAGCCTGCGCCTTCGGAGTGATGGACAGCCGGCGCACGCGTCCGTCCGTGGGGTCGGCTTCAACCGCAAGCCAATCCAAGGCGAGCAGCCGCTGCGCGAGTTGACTCACGGCGGAGTGCGTTTGGCCGACCGCCTGCGCGATCTCTCCCACCGTCAACGCGCCACGGTCGTTGAGGATCCGCAACACCGGCAGCCAACGCGCCTGAAGCTGCAAACCCAGCGCCCGGTACACGTCGTCCGCGACGGCGTACACCCGCTCGCTGACGGCACGAAGTCGGCTACCCAGGGCGACCAGGCCCAGGCGGGAGATGTATTCCATGACGTCCTTCCAGTCGTTGTGTAAGGCGTAACATATCTGCCCGTGAAAGCGCTCGCAACGCCCCGGCGCACAGCGCCGAACGCGATCCAAAGGCGCGCCGACGGTCTGTGGTGCGACAAGGGCAGACAGATGCGGCGGCCCGCGAACCCGTGTCGACAGGCGCCGGGGGGCATGCGCAATCGAAGCCCGGCGCGAGAGCCGTCAGCGCGGCGCCGATCCGCATGACGTCGGGGCCAGACTCGATACGCCGCAGTCAAGCTACGGTTTTGATGACGGGGAATCGTTCTGTGGGCCCACGTTGCAGGCGTCCGGCGATGCGATGAACTGGCGCGGTTCGCCGGCGTTGGTGACGATCTCGCGCAACGGGGCTTCCATGGCGCGTGGCGATCACGATGCCGTGGTTCTGCTCTTCGTTGATGCCGCGCAGATCGCGGATCGCGGTCAGCGCACGGATCAGTGCCACGCCGCCGCCGGGGACCACGCCTTCTTCCACCGCTGCACGGGTGGCGTGCAGGGCGTCTTCAACGCGGGCCTTCTTCTCTTTCATCTCGATCTCGGTGGCAGCACCGACCTTGATGACGGCGACGCCGCCGGCCAGCTTGGCCACGCGCTCCTGCAGCTTCTCGCGGTCGTAGTCGGAGGAGGTCTCCTCGATCTGCGCCTTGATCTGCTTGATGCGGGCCTGGATG
>NZ_JBILJQ010000161.1:0-3704 GCF_044377145.1 Aquimonas sp. | reverse complement strand
CGACTGCCGACCACGCGCAACCGCGACATCGACAGCTTGCTGCCGATCGAGGGCTGGGCGCCGATCTGCAACTGAGGCTCAGCACGGCGAGTGGCGAAGCGGTAGGTGGCTTGGGCGGACGCTTACGGCGCGACTCGCGAAACCAAGGGAGGTTGGCGCACCAAATGGCCGCGAGATTGGCGAGTCGCGCAGCAGCCGCGGACGTTCAGAGGCCGCCGCAGAAGGCGGAGGGCCCACTCTGCCAGCGCACTATCCAGAGGATCCAGCCGAAGCGCTCGCAGACTCGCGACAGTCCATCCAGGAAGCGCTGCCGATACTTGTCCTCGGATTAAATCCGCTCTCGCGCATTGCCCCGCGCCATCACGTGATAGCAGGCACCTGCGAACTCAATGCGTTGAGGACGAGACATGCGCCGACATTACGCCGGCGCATTTGGCAAAAAAGGACCTGACCCCGGACTTGCACGCGGCCGTACCGGCGATTGAAGCTCTGCGAATAGGCAGCGGCGTGACGTGGACTCATCAGCTAGGCAAGCGCACTCTGCAAAGCGTGCAAGAAACTCCGAAAGCTGCGTGATTGGTTTCCGTCAAGGCTCATGTGAACCGCCAAGGTTCGGGCCACCTCGCCCTTGGGCAGCCCAGCTGCGAAGTAGCCATGCCGTTGAAGAATCCGTTCGAAGGCTTCCCAAGTGCCGCCAGCGATGGCATCGGGGTCTCGATAAGCCTGCTGGCCAGCGATTCGCGCCGTGACACGCGGATAGCCCGCCTTCACAGCCGCCCAGTCCCCGAAGTACCAGGCCTCCAGCTCTTCGATGGCGATGCGGTTGACCAGCTGCCAATCCGCATGGGCGCGGTCGATGCGCAGCCCGCTATCGAGGGCGATGGCGTCCAGCCGCGCTTTCAGCGCCCGACACTCGTCATCGTCACGATCGACCACAACGAGGATGCGCCAGTCGGGCGGCAGCCAATGCGCATAGCCGCGCAAACGCGGCGCAAGCTTGCGCAGCAAATCGCCCTTGCCCTGGAAAGCATGGATCTCAAAGCTGCGGCCCTCCGGCAGCAGCCGAGGCAACAGTTCGCGCAGGAATGCTTCCATCGAGGGCTCCTCGACGAGAATCTCCAGATGCGTCGCCGCCATCCTCAGCGCTCCTTCGGCGAGGGCCGACTTGGTGCCCCCATGCGCACGAGCGGATCCCCTACACCCAGCTGCCCCTCCATCCAAAGGTCGCCGAGCAACGCGCCGTGCTGCATGAACTCCGGCACGCCTGGCAGATCGCTCGCGCGTTGGCTGCGGGTGTAGCCGTGCTCGTCGCGCCACAGAACGCGCACCTCCTCCGGGCGCAGCGCGTTTAGGAAGAAAGGCGAGTGCGTGGTCGCCAACAGCTGGGTGCGCGCAGCGGCATTTCGGCACTCCTCGGCCAACTCCAGAAGCAAGCGCGGGTGCAGGAAGTTCTCTGGCTCCTCTATTCCAATGAAGGGCGGCGGAGCAGGGTCGTAGAGCATCACCAGATACGCCAGCATCTTCAGCGTGCCGTCTGAGGCGAACTTGGCAAGCACCGGATGGGAGAATGGCGCGTCCTTGATCTGCAGCAACAGGCGTCCATCGGCCATCGGTTCGGCCAACACCCTCTCGACATGCGGCACACGCTGGCTGAGCACTTCGAAGATGCGTGCCAGCAAGTCGGGATGGCGCTCGCTCAGGTGCTGGATCACGTTGGCGAGGTCGTCGCCGCTGCGGCTCAGCCGCTCCTGCGGCCCAGCTTCGGGAACTCCGCGAGCGCTGTCAGCAGACAGATAGGACACGTGCCAACCCGTGATGAACTCGCGCAAGGCGGCGACGCGCGGATGCTCTGCCAACTGCCCCAGCGCGTTCACGGCCAGCAGATCGGCCGACTTCAGCGGCACCTCGACGCGGGTGGCCTGTTCGTCGGGTAGCTCGCCGCTGACTACTCGGCCAGCCCCCGATTTGTAGTCGAGGAAGCGAAATGGTTGACCATGACTGCCGCGCTTCCAACGGAGCCACTCCTCGACGACCACCGGCGATCCCCCCACCTCGTCCACCGCCAGGTGGTAGGTGATCAGCGGATAGCCCGGCTCTCGATACTTGATCTCGATCACCACCGGGCCGTCGCTGCCGCGCGTCTTGAGTTCCTTCGCCCGATTGCGTATGTCCCAAGCGCGTCGCAGGCCAAGCTGGAAACAGTCGGCAAGAAACGCGAAGGCATCGAACACCGTCGACTTGCCGCTGCCGTTGGGGCCGAGCAGTACCGTGAACGGTGTCAGATCCTTGAACTCCACGTCGCGCAGAGCGCGGAAGTTCTGGACCTTCAGATGGGTGATGCGAGCCGGTTCGCGGGGCTTGGCATGGGCAGGCGTCATAAGCGCATCTCAAGTGTTGCTTCGTCGTCGGGGGCGCGCGGTTCACGGCGGATCGGTCCAGGCTCACCGCCCAAGAGCATCAGCGTATCCCTCCGCCACTGTCCATCTCCCTTTCGGTAGCCCGGCTGAAGCCCGACAACCCGAGGTCAGGTCTTGTCTTGTCACATCACCCTCCTTGCCGCTGCCGCGCGATCCGGCTGATCGTTGCGTAGTGCAGGCCGAAGTGTGCACCGATCTCGCCCAGCGTGTAGGCACCCGTGGCGTAGGCGCGACGGATGGCGGCGTTGCGGTTCGCGGCTTCGGCTTCGATCTGGCGCAGCATGGGCGCAAGGCGCTGGCGGCGAGGGACTTCGGGGGAGACGGGCTCGACCTCGTTCGCCACCTTCGCGACGAAACTCTCATCGCCAAGAAAGCTCTGCGCCTGCACTTCAGGCTCGAACGCTTGGCCGACGCCTTCCGCCACGAAGCGCGCGAAAGCCGAACGGGCCGCGGCCCGCTCGCTACCGAACAGCGACAGGGTGCGGTCCACCGCCAAACCGGGCAACGGTTCCGCTTTCCCCATCACCGCCGGGTAGCTGCTCCAGCGCCAATCGCCCGCACCGCCACACAGACCCGCGCGCACCGGGTTCAGCACGATGTAGCGCTGCAGCTCAGTGAGATAGGCGTCTTTGTCGACCAGGATGGCCTTATAGCGGCCCTGCAGCACATGCCCCACGCGACCGTGCCGGCGATTGAAGCTCTGAGAATAGGTGCCATTGACTTCGCGCATCCCGCGCGAGAGCGTCGGCTGCTCGGTCTCCACCAGCAGGTGGTAGTGGTTGTCCATGAGGCAGTAGGCCCAGAGGATCCAATCGAAGCGGCCGCACACCCGCGACAACCCGTCCAGAAACCGCTGCCGATCCTCGTCATCCCAGTAGATCCGCTCGCGCGCATTGCCACGTGCCATCACGTGATAGCAGGCTCCTGCGAACTCAATGCGTTGAGGACGAGACATGCGCCGACATTACGCCGGCGCATGTGGCAAAACAAGACCTGACCCCGGATTTTTTATCCAGCCGGGCGTGATGGACGACGAGGCGCGCACCGTGACACTCAGCGAAGACGCCAACGCCGACGGCGTGACCGATGATGTGGTCGATGAGCTGATCGAGTTGGTGCAAGCCCACGGCGGCGACATCGCGTTTCTCTCGGCCAGCACGCTGGGCAACGAATCACCGCTAGGGAACCCCCTACGTGTCAACCTCCTACCCAACAGTTGTTCTCGGTTTTTATAGATAACAATTGTGGGGCGGTTTGAGGAGGTTTCAGTGAGCAAGGCAGGCATCG
>NZ_JBILJQ010000103.1:0-13229 GCF_044377145.1 Aquimonas sp. | reverse complement strand
GTGGCCACTGCGCCGCAGGAGCGGCGCGAACGCCGAAGGCGGCCCCGCAGGGGCGAAGGGCAGGATGCCCGGAGTCAGAGAAAGTAACCAAAGAGAAGGCCACCCCTCGTCCGCGCCCTACGTGCATCCTGCACTTCGGGTACGCGTGAGTCGGTCGGGATTTTTGGACAGGCCATCCGTGGCCTGTCAAAAACCTCGCCGGCATCCTTGCCGGCGACCCTTCGGGCGATTCGACCGCCTCCCGCCGCTCCCCAGGGGCCCCGGGTAGAGCGCGGGCTTCCTGCCCGCAGAAGCGGAGCAAAGCCAAAGCCGAAGCCGAAGCGCTCATAGGGTGGGTCTTGACCCACCGGAGCCGCACGCTCTGCAAGTGCATGTTGCGCGGACCGCGTTCGAGCATCAGCAACCGCAAACGCGCAAACAGAGCGCATACACAAGCCCTTGAAGCAAGGCGCCACCAGCCCGCTCGCCGATGGGCCGAGCGATCGCCCCTCCCCCGGTGGGGGAGGGGTTGGGGAGAGGGTTCGGCATTCCTCAGCCTCCGCGCCCACGGGCACAACTTGTCGCTCTCCCAGGGCCACAACCACCACACGAATTCGTGCGAGCCGCTGCTTCGAACCCTGACCGCATCGCGCCGCCGATCGTCGCCACAGAACCTCCGGCGCTAACGTACCCACCCGCACCCCACGTCAACCCCCCCATGTGGAATCAGAACGGCCGCATCTGTCTCTGGCGCTACACCGAGAATCAACGTAACTATCCGGGCTGGCACCTGAGTGCTGATGCCGACGGTTGCGCCAGCCTGCTGAGCCTGCTCGATCAACTCCCGACTGCAACCGCGGCGTACCGCACCCTGCAGATCACCGCACCAAGCGCCGCCCAGCTGCGCGTACCGAACAACCGCGCTGCCGGCTGGCTCGCGCCCTGCAGGTTGCGAATCGAATGGGCCGCACACCCGGCCACTTGGCTACTGCCCGAGGTGCTCGATCCAGCTCAGCTCAGCCTCGGCGCCGACTGGCTCGCGCCATTGCGAGCAGGTATCGCAGACATCGCCGAGCGGCGTGGGGACTACGCGATCGGTAACCGTGATGCGCGGCTGTGGTTCTGGTGGTGGCCGAGGCCGCTGGCTGACTAGGTCGTCGCTTGTTTGATCCGACGCAGGTCCTCGCAGCGAACAGGCGCCGATACTCTCGAAAGCCCGCCAAAGGCGCGAATCTCGCCGGCTACTCGGACTCGACCTTGCACCCACCCGATGTTCCAGCTGCAGAACATGCCCAGCCGCTGTTTCGCCTGCGCGGTATCGGTCGTGTCTATGGCCGGGGTGCGGCGGCGGTGCATGCGCTGCGTGGGGTGGATCTCGATCTCTTCCTCGGCGAGGTGGTGGTGGTGCTGGGGCCGTCGGGCTCGGGAAAGAGCACCCTGTTGAACATTCTCGGCGGGCTGGATGCGCCGAGTTCCGGCACGATCGAGTTCGAGGGGCGTCCGCTGGAGGCCGCCGATGAGCGCGCGCTGGGTGAGTATCGGCGTCGTCATGTCGGCTTCGTGTTCCAGTTCTACAACCTGATTCCCAGCCTGACCGCCGCCGAGAACATCCAGCTGGTTACCGACATCGCCGATGATCCGATGCCGGCTGAAGAAGCCCTGGCGCAGTTGGGTCTGGGCGGTCGCGGCGGCAGTTTTCCGGCCCAGCTTTCGGGCGGTGAGCAGCAGCGTGTGGCGATTGCGCGGGCCCTGGCCAAGCGGCCGCGGGTGCTTCTGTGCGATGAGCCCACCGGCGCGCTGGATCTGGCGACCGGCGTCCGCGTGCTGGAGGCGCTGATGCAGGCCAATCGCCGCAGCGGCAGCCTGAGCCTGATCGTGACCCACAACTCCGACATGGCGCGCCTGGGCGATCGAGTGATCCGTTTCGCCGACGGCGTGATCCGCTCGATCGAGACCAATGCGCAGCGCGCCGAGCCCGCGGAGTTGCGCTGGTGAGGCGTTCGCCCCTGCTCAACAAGCTGGGCCGCGATCTGCTGCGGCAGCGTGCCCAGGTTGGCTCGATCGCCCTGCTGCTGGCCCTGGGCGTGGCTTTGCTGGTGACTTCGCTGGGCACACGTATCGCCCTGCAGCAGGCGCGCGACGACTACTACCGGCAGCAGCTGTTGTCCGATCTGCAGCTGCCCTTGGTGCGCGCGCCGCTCGCGCTGGCGGCGCGTGCCGCCGAGCTGCCGGGTGTGCAGGCGGTGGAGGCGCGGCTGGCGGTGCCGGCCCTGCTGGTGCTGCCGGGTGTCAGCGAGTCGCTGGGCGCACGTCTGTACTCGCTGGACGATCCGCAGCGCGTGCAGGTGAACCGGCCCTGGTTGACCGCCGGCCGCTGGCCCGAGCCGACTGCGCGCCGTGAGGTCGTGCTCAACGAAGCCTTTGCGCAGGCGCGGGCGCTCGCGCCCGGCGATTGGCTCGAGTTGACCGTGCGCGGCTCGCACGAGCGCCTGCAGATCGTCGGCATCGCCAATTCGCCGGAGTTTGTCTTCATCAGCCCGCCGGGCGAACTGTTGCCGCAGCCGGAGCGTTACGCCGTGCTGTGGCTGCCGCGACGGGCCTTGGAGCAGGCCGCCGGGCTGCAGGGAGCATTCAACGAATTGCTGCTGCGGCTGGGCGAGGGCGTCAACCCCGATACCGTCGGCGCCGCGCTGCAGCCGATGTTCGCCCGCTATGGCGCCGGCCGCGCGCTGGACCGCAGTCGCATCGCTTCGGCGCGGCTGCTCGATGACGAGCTGAAGCAGCTCGGCACCATGGCGCGCCTGCTGCCGCCGGTGTTCCTCGCGGTCGCGGTGTTTCTGTTGAACCTCAATCTGACTCGTCTGGTCGAGGCCGAGCGCAGCACGCTCGGGGTGATGAAGGCGTTCGGCCTGAGGCCGCGCGAGGTGGTCGGCGGCTATCTCGGCTTTGCGGTGGTGGTGGCCCTGCTCGGCGTGCTGGTCGGCCTGGTTGCCGGGCATCTGTTGGGGCAGGGCATGTGTGTGCTGTACCTGCAGGTGTATCGATTGCCGGTGCTGGAATTCCGCCTGCCGCCCTGGCTGGCGCTCGCGGCATGCGCCATCGGCCTGCTGTCGGCCTTGGCCGGCAGTGCGCTGGCGCTGCGCCGGGTGCTGGCACTGCGCCCCGCCGAGGCCTTGGCACCGCCGCCACCGCCCGCGTTCAAACGTGGCGCCGGGCCACTGGAAGCGCTGGCCGCGCGGTTCGATCCGCTGACCCGGGTGGCGCTGCGGCGCATTCTGGGCTACCCGCGGCGCAGCCTGTTCACCGTGGCCGGCTTCTGCACCGCGCTGATGCTGCTGGTGCTGTCGATGCAGGCCCCGCTGGCGATCGAGCGCATGCTCGACATCAGTTTCGGCACCGCCAAGCGCCAGCAGGTCAGCCTGAGCCTGGCCGAACAGTCGGGTAGCGATGCATTTCAGGCCCTGGCGCGCCTGCCCGGCGTGGAACTGGCCGAACCCTTTCTGGTGCTGGATGCGGTGTTCGAACTGCGCGGTCGCGCGGTGAATGAGGCTGTGTTCGGCCTGCTCGAACAGCCGCAGCTGGAACGCCTGGTCGATGCCTCAGGACAGCCGCGTCGCCTGCGCGAGGACGGCTTGATCCTGAGCGCGTCCTTGGCGCGCCAGCTCGATGCGCGGGCGGGCGATCGCCTGCGCGTGCAGCTGAGCAGCGGCCTGCGGCGACAGTTCGAGGCGGTGGTGGTGGACGTGGTCGAAGTCACCATCGGCAGCAGCGCGTGGCTGCGCATCGATGCGCTTGCCGAACGGGCGGGCCAGCCCGGGCGTGTCAGTGGCGCGCATGTGCGTCTGCGAGCGGATCGACGTGGCGACTTCGATGCCGCCGTACGCGCCGCACCGATGATCATCGCCAGCACCGATGTGGAAGCGGCCTGGCGCTCGACCCAGAAGATGTTCTCGGAGGGCAGCGGCATGATGACCACCCTGTTCACCGGTTTCGCCGTGCTGATGGCGGCCGGCATCGCCTATGCCACCAGCACCGTGATTCTCGGCGAGCAGCGCCGCGATCTGGCGACCCTGTGCGTGCTCGGCTATCGCCGCCGCGAGGCCAGCTATGTCCTGCTCGCCGAGCTGGCACTGCTGGCCCTGATCGCCCTGCTGCCCGGGCTGTGGCTGGGCCACCATGCGGCCAACGCCTTCCTCCGCGCGATGGCGACCGACGTATTCAGTTTTCCAACCCTGTTCGAACCCAGCTTGCACCTGCGCGCCGGCCTGATCCTGCTGGGCTCGGTGGTGCTGACAGGCCTGTGGGTGCGGCGTGGCGTTGATCGTATCGGCCTGGCCGAAAGCCTAAAAGTTCGGGAGTAGTGGCATGCCTTCTTCCCCCTCGCGTCGGCGTACCCGTCTGGCCTGGCTGTTGGTAGCCGGCGTGCTGCTGGCCGCGGCAGCCGCCGCGCTGTGGCCGCGAGCGCGCGGATTTGAGCTGGTCGAAGCCCGGAATGCTCTGCTGCTGATCGAACGCAGCGACCGCGGCACCACCCGGATGCGCGAAATCCACCCGCTCACGGCGCCCGCGGCCGGCGTGCTGGAACGCATCGAGCTGGAAGCCGGCGACAGGGTTGAGGCCGGCCAGATCCTGGCGCGGCTGCGTCCGCTGGTCTCCACACCACTGGACGCGCGCAGCACCGCCGAGGCCCAGGCCGCTGCGGTGCAGGCCGAGGCGGCCCTGCGTCAGGTGCAGGCACAGGCCGCTTCCGCAGCCGATGCGCGCCGGCGCTTGGAGGCATCAGCCACGCGCGGCCTGGTCAGCGAGCGTGATCTGGTGGCGGCGCGCGCGCTCGATCGCGAGGCCAGCGCCGCGGTGGAGGTCGCACGCGCCGCGCTCGCCCAAGCCCGCAGCCGGATCGCGTTGGTGTTGCCGGATGCGCGGGGCCGCATTGAACTGCCCGCGGCGGTCACCGGGGTGGTGCTGCGGCGCCTGCTGCAGGGTGAGCAAGTGGTCGAGCCCGGCCGCCTGCTGCTGGAGATCGGCACGCCGGACTCGCTCGAAGTGGTGGGCGACTTTCTGTCGCAGGACGCGGTGTTGTTCAAGGTCGGCGCCGTTGCGCGGATCGAAGGCTGGGGCGGTGCGTCCTTGCCGGCGCGGGTCGAACGCATCGAGCCGCTGGGCGAACTCAAGGTGTCAGCGCTGGGGGTGGAGGAGCAGCGCGTGCGGGTGATCCTCAGCCTCGAACAGATCCCGCCCGCGCTGGGTCATGGTTACCAAGTGGAAGCTTTCGTGCGTGTGCGCGAGCAGGCCGACGCCCTGCTGCTGCCGATCGAAGCCCTGCGCCGCGAAGACAGCGGCTGGAAGGTCTGGACCCTGCAGGACGGCCGCGTGCGCGGCCGCAGCGTCGAAGTCGGCGACAGCGACGGCCGCAGGCGCGAGATCCTTTCGGGCTTGTCCCCGGGCGAACAGGTGCTGGCTTTCCCGCCGCCGGGCGATCTGGAAGGGCTGCGCGGCTACCGGCTGGATTGACGCCGCCGCCGCCCCGCAACGACCCGCCCGCGCCGCCGTTCCAGCACCTTGGCTTGACCCGCCCGCGAGACGCCGATGGGCCGCGCGATAGCCCCTCCCCCAGTGGGGGAGGGGTTGGGGAGAGGGGTCGGCATCGCCGCGGCCGCCACTCCAACGAGCACCGCCCGCAGTCGCTGACATCCATCAACGCCTAACCCACATCAGTTCGACGTCGCAATGAAGCGCCAACCGCACCACCCCCAACCGCACGTGGGCCGCGCCATAGCCCAGCTCCCCGCGCGTTCCAAGCTCCAGCTCCGCGCTCGTCAGCCCGGTAGGCTTCGCGCCATGCTTTCCGTCTGCCCCCTCCAGACGCCACAGATCACAGGATGACCGATGCGCTCAATGCTCCCGCCTTCAACCCTCCTGTTGGCGTTGGTCCTGCCTTGTGGCGCGTCTGCCCAGATGTTGGGCGTCCTTGAGCAGCCGCCCTGCAAGCCGGCAGAAGATCGAGCGGTGCGGCCGCTATTCGTCAAGCAGGGCAAAGCGTGGAAATCACTACAGGACGGTCTGGCGCTGGAGGACTACCCCTCGCACTGGCGCGCAATCGATACCGCCGATGCACAATCGATCGAAGTGCAGCCTCCCGCCACCAAGCCGCAGCCGGAATGGACCTTCGCCCGTGATTTTGTATTGCAGCCCGTGCCGGGCCAGGCGCTGCCCGAGCAAGCCAACACAGACCGTCACTTTGCGGGGTGGTGCGATGCCCCGACGCTCGCGCCCGTCATGCTGCTGGCCGGCGCTGACAACGTCATCGCGCGTCCTGCCGAGCGGGTCGCAGCGCCCGATGCGCTCGATCGCGTGTTCCGACGCATGCGGCGACCCGAGGCCGGGCTGAAGCTGTGTGCCGGTGACGCAGCAGGCCGCCCGGCTGAGCTGCTGATTGAGCATCTGCGCTTCGCTGAGGCATTGGTGCTGCCCGGCGGCGGGCAACTGGTGGCGGTGAAGATCTCGCCCGCGCTTGTTCAGTGCGAGAGCGAGCTCGGTGGCCCGCTGCCGACGCACTGGTATCTGCTGAAGGATCAGTCCGCGCCGCGCCTGATCGGCAAGGAGATGACGCACCTGGGTTCGGCGGATCTGGATGCCGACGGCCGCTACGAGCACGTGTTCTGGTTCACCGGCGACAACCAGGACGGTTATCTGCTCTTCGACGACAACTTCGGGGCACCGCTGCGCTTCGAGTGGAGCTACCACTGAGCCGCGTAGCGTGCTGCTCGCCGAAGTCAAGCCGAAGCTCGCCATAGGCCGGGCCATCACCGACCTGATCCTCACCTCACGCCGCCGCGCTTCGAGCCCCTCCCCCGGTGGGGGAGGGGTTGGGGAGAGGGTTCGGCGTCGCCGCAGCCTCCACCCCAGCGATCGTCGACTCGTTCCCCGCCTCACGCCTAACGCCTCCGTGCTTTGAGCCCCTCCCCTGTGGGGGAGGGGTTGGGGAGAGGGTCCGGCATCGCCGCGGCCGCCACCCCAACGAGCACCGCCCGCAGTCGCTCCCATCCATCAACGCCTAACCCACATCCGTTCGGCGAAGCAAAGAAGCTGCACCGCGCCCAACCCGCACCGCGAGGCCCCTCGTCTGCCGCGAGACGCACGGCGCGCCACGCCCCCTCACCGCCCTCAAAGCATCGGCAAGGCTTCCCGCAATCGAGCCAGAAAACGTCTGCCCACCGCAACTTCGCTCCCCGTCTCCAGCTGCAGAAATCGCCGCCCGCCCGCATCCACGCGCAAACCACGCACCGCGTTCAAGTTGACCAGATGCGATCGATGCACGCGCAGGAACTGTGCGGGCAGGGTGTGCTCCAGCACGCTCAGGGTGTTGCTGTGCAGGTGCTTTCTGCCGTCGCGGGTTTCGAGTTCAGCGTAGTCGTCGGCGCCGTGGATGGCGACCACGCGGTCCAGTGCAATCAGCTCGGCACGTCCACCCAGACTGACCGCGAGCAGGGCCGGTGCAGGCGCGGCCGGTTCGGCGCGCACGCGCTGCAGCGCGAGGCGCAGGCGGTCGGCGTTGAAGGGTTTGGGGATGAAGTCGAGCACGCCGAGCTCGAAGGCTTCCAGCGCGCGCTCGAAGTTGGCGGACACCACGATCGTGCGATGGCCCTGCGCGCGGGCGCGCCGCAGAAGCTCGAAGCCATCCGCGCCGCCGAGATTCAGATCGAGCAGCAGCAGGGCGTCCGGATCTTCGGCCAGCGCCACGCACGCGCTGTCCAGGTCGGATGCGATCCGCACCGCGCTGAGCTGGGCGCCCAGCACCTGCCGCAGCAGGCGCTCCAGCCGGCGCGCGACCATCTGTTCGTCCTCAACGATCAGTACGCGCATCGGTGCATCCCGGTAGCTGCAGCGTATCGACCCAGTGCTCGCCCTCGCGCTCGCTACTGAAAGCCCAGTCAGCGCCGAAAGCCTCCTGCAGGCGCGCCCGCACATAGGCATGGCCGCGGCCGCGCGCGCTTGTATCCGCCGCGGTCATTGAATTCGCCAGCGGGCCTTGCGCATGCGGCGAGTACAGGCGCAGCACACAGTCGTCTCCGCGCCGTTCGCCGATCAGTCGCAGGCAGAGATCGCGGGCCTTCGGATTGTGGGTGAGTGCGTTCTCGACCAGGCAATGCAGCACTGCCGGCGGCAGCAGCTGATCAGGGTTGACCCCGCTGCATTCGAGTTCGAAGCGGCAGTCCTGGCGATAGCTCATCACCGCCAGATGCTGGCGACACAGCTCCAGCTCCTCGGCCAGCCGAACCCGCGGCCGGCCGCTGATGCTGGCCAGCGCCCGCAGCTCGCCGGCCAGGGCCTCGATCATGCGCACGCCGGTAGCGGGGTCGGTCTCGACCCACTCGCTGAGCGCGGTCAGCGAGTTCAACAGAAAGTGCGGCTGGATCTGCCGCTTCAACAGCTCCAGCTCCAGCCGTGCGCTCCGCAGCTCGGCCTCGGCGCGTGCGCGCTGGGTGCGGCGCAGGGCCAGCACCTGCTGCACGAACAGGTACAGCACAAAGCCGCCTGCGGCCAGGTAGTAGTCGCGGTCGACGAAGCCGAACGGCCGATAGCTCAGCAGCAGAATGAAACCGAGGCTCAGTGCCGCCGTCACCCAGGCGCCGCTGCGCCGCGCGTGAATACCGACTGCCGCGGCGATCACCACCGCCGACAGGCCGATCAGAATCGCCAGCGCGGTCTTGCCGTCGAAGCCCGGCATCCAGGCCGCGGCGGCCAGCATCAAGGCAGCGCTCAGGCCCGGCAGCCACAGGCGCAGCCGCGGCGCGTAGCGATCGGCGGCGTACGCCGCCAGCAGCACGCCGGATGCGGCAGCGGCCAGCAACACCGCCTCCAGCCGCAGGATGTGCAGCGGATAGGCGTAGGGCCACAGGCTGCGCCACACTTCCAGCACGAGCTGGCTGAGCACCGCCATTGAGAGCAGGCACAGCAGCAGCGAGCTGCGCTCACGCGGGCCGAACAGGAACAGCGCCGCGAAGTACACCGCACCCAGCAGCAGAGCGCCTGCGGCCGCGAGTGTCGGCGTGTGATGGCGCAGCAGCGATGCATCCAGCAAGGCGTACTCCGCCAGCGCCAACCAGTGCATCGGTGTGGCTAAGCGGCGACGCGCGTGATGGCTGGACAGGCGCAGGGCCAGCACATTGTGTTCGCGCAGCAGTGCCGGCGGCAGGTAGAACTGGCTGTCCATCAGGCCAGGTTGTTCTTCCGCGGCACTCGCCCCGGGCACGCCGCTGGCGCCGATGCGCTGGCCGTTCCAGTACACCTCGTAAGCGGCGAGGGCGGCCACCTGTATCGCCAGTGGTCGCGCGGCAGCGCGTGCCTCCGGCGACAGTGCGATGCGCGCGCGCATCCACAGCAGACGCCCCTGCGGGTCCAGCTGCTGCCAGTGCTGCTGCGCCCATGCACGGTCGTCGAACTCGGGCTGCGCCCAGGCGGGGTCATCGCCCTCGGCGACGCTGACGATCTGCACCTGTGGCAGTGCCGACGGCTGAGGGTTCGCAGCCTGCGTGGCCAAGGCGAACGTCCACGCCATCAGCGCCACCAGCAGGCTGCTCAGCCGCAGAACGATCCATCCATGCCGTCGCTTGTCGAGTTCTCGCATGTCGGCATTGTCCGGGCCCAGCGGGGCCGCCGTCGAGGCGTTCACCGACGCGGGCCGTCGTTCACCGAATCGGCCGCGCGCTTCGGCACGTGTGCGACTAGCGTGCAAGGCCTCACCCCGGAGGCCTCCACATGCGCACCCTGTTCGCCTGCGTTCTGACTGCCGCTGTGCTGTTGCACCCCACCCACGCGCTCGCCGATGACGACGCACTGCAGATCCAGCCCGAGACCTTTGAAACCAGCACCGGCACCCGCGTGGAGGCCGAGCGCGGCACGCTGTGGGTGCCGGAGAACCGCAGTCGGCCGGACAGCCGTCGGATCAAGCTGGAGTTCGTGCGTTTCCCCGCCACCCGCAAAACCGATGCCGCGCCGATCGTGTACCTGGCCGGCGGGCCGGGCGGCTCGGGCATCGAAGCCGCGCGCCACGAGCGCTTCCCGCTGTTCATGGCCCTGCGCGAAGTGGCCGATGTGATCGCCTTCGACCAGCGCGGCACCGGCAGTTCGAACTCGGTGCCGAGCTGCGATGCCGGCAGCGCATACCCGCTGGACCAGCCGCTGACGCGCGCCAGCGTGATCGACTTCATGCGCAAGCAGGCGCCGATCTGCGCCGCATTCTGGGCCGAGGCTGGCGTCGACCTGGCCGGCTACACCACCTGGGAGAGCGCCGCCGATCTCGACGCACTGCGGCAGGCGCTGGGCGCAGAGAAGCTCAACCTGTGGGGCATCAGCTACGGCAGCCACCTTGGCCTGGCGACGATCAAACGCTACCCCGAACGCATCGAGCGCGCGGTGTTCTCGAGCATCGAAGACCTGCACGAAACCGTGAAGCTGCCGGCGCTCACCGACGCCTACTTCGCCCGGGTACAGGCGGTGATCAATGCTGACGCTGACAACGCCGCACGCTATCCGGACCTAGCCGCAACCATGCGCGAAGTGTTCGCCTCGCTCGATGCCGAATCCGCCCAGCTGGAGGTGCGCGGCGCCAACGGTGAGCCGGTGCAGCTGAGCGTCGGCGCCTTCGATCTGCAGCTGCTGGTGTCGATGATGATCAGCGACCCGCAGGGCATGGCCTACCTGCCGGCGATGTTCGAGGGCCTGAAAACCCGCAGCTTCGGCCCGCTCGCGCAGATCCTGCACGACCGCGTGCGCGAAGACTTCGGCCGCTACAGCAACGGCATGTCGACCGCGATGGACCTGGCCTCCGGCATCAGCACTGCACGCCTGGCCGAGGTCGAACAGCAGGCCCGCACCGCCTTGTTGGGTGACGCGCTGAACTACCCGATGCCGCAGCTGATCGGCATGTACGGCGTCGCCGACCTCGGCGAAGACTTCCGCGCGCTGTCGCCCTCGGATGTGCCCACTCTGTTCCTGAGCGGAACACTCGACGGCCGCACCTACCCCGAAAGCGCCGCCGACACCGCCCGCCGCTTCAGCCGCGGCCAGCATCTGGTGATCGAGAACGCCGGCCACAACCTGTTCATGCTTGCTCCCGAGATCAGCGACGTAATCGTTGACTTCTTCCAGGGCAAGCCAACCGAAGGCCGTGTGATCAGCGTGGCGGCGCCGCGGTTTGAGGGCTAAAGAGCTGACCAACTGAGCGCCCGGGCGGGCTTTGCCGTCCGGGCGCTTGAGCGGCGGAATCGCGTCGTCGGGCACAGGATCGCCGCGTCGCGGCCTGTGGCATTCTCCGAGCTTCCGCACACAGGAAGCCGCGGCATGCCGCTGAGTTGGAACGAGATCAAGGATCGCGCCCTGCGCTTCTCGCGCGAATGGGCGGACGAGTCCTCCGAGGATGCCGAAGCCAAGAGCTTCTGGGACGGCTTCTTCAACGTGTTCGGAATTCATCGACGCCGGGTCAGCACCTTCGAGCGCAAGGTCAAGAAGCTGGACGGTCGCGATGGCTACATCGACCTGCTCTGGAAAGGCGTGCTGCTGATCGAGCACAAGTCGCGCGGCAAGGACCTCGATCGCGCGCATGCCCAGGCCCGCGACTATTTCGCAGGCCTGAGTGAGGCCGAGCTGCCGCGCTATCTGCTGGTATCCGATTTCGCCCGCTTCCGCCTGTACGACCTCGACACCGGCGAAGCCGCGGTCGAGTTCGTTCTCGCTGATCTGCACAAACAGGTGCGCCGCTTCGGCTTCATCGCCGGTTACCAGGCGCGCACCTACAAGGAAGAAGACCCCGTCAACGTGCAGGCCGCCGAGCGCATGGGCCGCCTGCACGATGCGCTGAAAGCCTCGGGCTACGAGGGCCACGCACTGGAAGTGCTGCTGGTTCGGCTGTTGTTCTGCCTGTTCGCGGATGACACCGGCATCTTCGAGCGCAACGCCTTCACCGAGCTGCTGCGACAGCGCACCGGCGTCGACGGCAGCGATCTCGGCCAATGGCTGACACAGCTGTTCCAGGTGCTGAACACCGCCAAGGATCGGCGCCAGCGCAGCCTCGATGAGCAGCTGGCCGAGTTCCCCTACGTCAACGGTCGGCTGTTCGAGGAGTTTCTGCCGATCCCGGCCTTCGACGCCAGCATGCGCAACGCGCTGCTGGATGCTACCGCGCTGGATTGGAGCCGCATCAGCCCGGCCATCTTCGGCTCGATGTTCCAGTCGGTGATGGATGCCAAGGCCCGCCGCAACCTGGGCGCGCACTACACCAGCGAGAAGAACATCCTCAAGCTGATCGGTCCCCTGTTTCTGGACGAGCTGAAGGCCGAGCTGGAGAAAATCGGCGGCAACACCGCGCGCCTCAAGAGCTTCCACATCAAGCTGGCCAACCTGCGCTTTCTCGACCCGGCCTGCGGCTGCGGCAACTTTCTGGTCATCGCCTACCGCGAGCTGCGTCTGCTTGAACTTGAAGTGCTGACGCGGCTGTACGCCGTGCAGGACAGCCTGCTGACTCGCGTGTCCGAGCACGTCGCGGTGGACGTCGACCAGTTCTACGGCATCGAGATCGAAGAGTTCCCGGCCCAGATCGCCCAGGTCGCGCTGTGGCTGATGGATCACCAGATGAACATCCGCGTTGGCGAGCAGTTCGGCGAATACTTCGCCCGCCTGCCGCTGGTGAAGTCGGCCACCATCGTGCATGGCAACGCGCTGCGGATCGACTGGAATGAGGTGGTGCCAAAGGAGAGGTTGAGTTACATCCTTGGGAATCCGCCGTTCGGCGGCAAGCACGTTCAGTCGAAATCGCAGCGGGATGATCAGATCGAAGTAACTAGAGAGATCAAGTCCGGCTCTGATCTCGATTTTGTTTCCAACTGGTTCATCCGCGCCGCTGAGTACACGAGGGATTCCAACGTCGATTTCGCGTTCGTGTCTACGAACTCCATCACTCAGGGGGAACAAGTGCCTTTGCTCTGGCCGCACCTGCTTGACCGCGAGGGCTTGACCATAGATTTTGCTCACCGCACTTTTCGATGGTCGAATGAAGCACGGGGCAACGCTGCGGTCCATTGCATCATCGTCGGCTTGGGTCGGGGTGCCTCGGCGCAGAAAAGGCTCTTCGGAACGCGTCAACCCCTTTGAGACAGCCTGTTCACCAGATAGCTGTCATTCGTTCTCCTGAGTGGCGGATTCGCTCATGCTTGCGATCTCGTTGCTTCCGAGTTCACTGGGCAGGGTCACGA